>DASTLK010000539.1:0-4077 GCA_035715025.1 Vicinamibacteria bacterium | reverse complement strand
GACGGCACGCAGCGGCCGTGGGAGTTCAAGCGCGTCTGGCACCTCGAGCCCTCGCTCTCGGACCCGGACACCGTCTACGCCGGCGTCGAGGACGCGGCCATCTTCCGGACGATCAACGGCGGCCAGACCTGGCACGAGCTGTCGGGCTTGCGCGGCCACGGCACGGGTCCGAAGTGGCAGCCGGGCGCGGGCGGGATGTGCCTGCACACGATCCTGCTCGACCCGAAGAACGACAAGCGCATCTTCGTCGCCATATCGTCCGCGGGCGCCTTCCGCTCGGATGACGGCGGCCAGTCCTGGAAACCCATTAACCGCGGCCTCCACTCGCAGTACATCCCCGACCCCGCGGCGGAGGTCGGGCACTGCGTCCACCGCATCGCGCTGCACCGCTCGCGGCCGGACGTCCTCTTCATGCAGAAGCACTGGGACGTCCTCCGCAGCGACGACGCCGGAGAGAACTGGACCGAGGTCAGCGGAAACCTGCCTACCGACTTCGGCTTCGTGATCGACGTCCACGCGCACGAGCCGGAGACGGTCTACGTCGTGCCCATCAAGAGCGACGGCGAGCACTACCCGCCCGACGGCAAGCTGCGCGTCTACCGCAGCCGCAAGGGTGGGAACGAGTGGGAGGCCCTGACCGACGGCCTGCCCCAGAAGGACTGCTACGTGAACGTGCTGCGCGACGCCATGGCCATCGACTCCCTCGACTCGTGCGGCGTGTACTTCGGGACGACGGGCGGGCAGGTGTACTGCTCTCCGGATGGCGGAGACCATTGGGCGCCGATCGTGCGCGATCTTCCCCCCGTCCTCTCCGTCGAGGTGCAGACGCTCAAATGAGCGTCCGCATTCAGATCCCGGCGCCGCTGCGACGGCTCACCGGGGCCGACGCCGAAGTGGCGCTGGACGTCACGCCCCCGGTGACGATCGACTCCGTGCTCGACGCCCTGGAAGCGAAGTATCCGGGGCTCAAGGGCACGATCCGGGACCACACCACCCGGAAGCGGCGGCCGTTCGTGCGGTTTTTCGCCTGCGCGGAGGACCTGTCCCACGAACCTACGGACGCCCCCCTTCCGGACGCGGTGGCGCGGGGATCGGAGCCCCTGGTGATATTGGGTGCGATCGCCGGGGGATGATCGCGCCTGGTGGCGCCTCTGCAGGAAGGCCTGTTCGTGCATGCCGTCGGCAAGGACCGGCCCTGGAAGGAGTGCTCGGATTTCCCCGGCCTCGGCGTCTCCTTGACGGAGATGGAGCGTTTCGAGGTCCTGTTCTGATCGACCAGGCCGTTCGGCGCTAGGATCGCGTGATCGGCACGCCTGTGCCTCGTTGCCCGCTGCCACGAAGAGGGGGACTCCGGAGATGCCGCGAATGAACCATCTGGCCGTGCTGGTGGCAGCGGTGGCGGCTTTCATCCTGAGCTCGTTCTACTACCGGCTTTTCGCGCAGCAGATCGTGGACCTGCACCCCCGCGCCCCCGAAGTCGTGGCGGCCATGATGAAGCCAGCGCCGTGGAAGGTGCTGGCCGAAGTCGCACGGACGCTCGTCGTCACCTATGTGCTCGCGCTGCTGGTCGCGCGCCTGGGAATCCGCGACGGGAAGGGGGCGGCGGCGCTGGCCGTCCTGCTGTGGGTCGGGTTCTCCCTCGTGATGTGGACCGGCGCCATCATCTGGGAGGGCGTACCCGTGATGCTGGCCGCCATCCATTCCGGAGATTGGCTCCTCAAGACCGTCCTGATCACCATCGTCCTCGGGATGTGGCGCCGGTAACGTCTCAGTGGAGGAGTCCCTTGAGCTTCTCCGCGGCCCGCGTGGCCAGGGCCTTGCCACCTTCGCGGCGGGCGTCGGCCAGGAGCGCCGCGACGTCGGGTGAGACGTGGGGGGCGCCGCGCGTCCCCGTGACCCGCAGCGGTATGCGGACCCAGCCCTCCGAGTCCACGAGGGCGTCGAGCACGGCCGGCGGCAGCTCGGGGATCCGGACCTCCGGGCGCGGAGTGCGGACGGCCACGCTCAGCTCGAGCGGTCCCTCCAGGCTGCTCCACCCCGAAGCCTCCAGGCCCATCGCGTCGCTGTCGAGCCGGAAGCGGTCGACGATGACGCGCCCGTGCTCGACGCGGAACGGCGTCTCGCTGGCCTGGTAGCGGACGCCGGACAGGCCGGTGCGGCCGAGGGCGCGCTCGATGGCCGCGAGCAACGGCGTGGAGGGCAGCGTGCCCGCTTCCAGGCGCAGCACGCCCTTTCCGGTCAGGCCCGCGGGCTCCGGCCCCACTCCCCCCGCCTCGAGGGTCAGATGCGCGGGGCCGAAGCTGCCCCCTTTGCCGGTGGCTCCGGCCAGCGCATTGATGTCGAGCGGCCGTCCCTCGACGGCCAGCGTGTAGGAGAAGGGCAGGCGGGTCAGGTTCGCGCTCAAGCGCGTCTGGAAGCGCCCTTCGTCGGTCCGGAAGCGCAGGCCGTCGACATCGAGATGGCCGGCGGCGAGGCGCAGGGTTCCCTCCGCCTCGCGCGCCCGCGTGACCGGCAGCGCGATCTCCTGGGCCTTGAGTGCGCCGCTCGCGGAGAGCCGCCCGAGCGCGCTGCCGTCCCCTGCGCCCAGCGCGAGATCGCGGAGGCGCACGTCGAGGCCGCTCACCGTGATCGGCGCGCGGCCCCGCGCCTGCAGCTCGACCCTTCCGTCGTCGATCACCGCCTCCACCACGTGGAGAGCGATCGGCACCGCCGCGGCCATGCCGGCGGCCGCCGCTCCCGTGGCGGGCGTGGCACGCTCGGCCTCGATCAGCACGGCACGCGGCCGTTCGAGCCGGATGCGGTCCACGGCGAGCTGCCCGGTGAGGAGCGGCAGGAGGCGGTGCTGGAAGACGATCTTGTCGACGGTGAGGTCGTAGCGGCCGCCGGGGTATGTCCCCACCGCCCGTACGCGGCCGAGAGAAAGGCCCCGAAGGACGGAGAGGTGGAACTCGGCGGCCTCGAGTCGCACTCCGGTGGCCGCACCGGCCCGATCGAGCAGTGCGCGGCCGAGCTGCGGAGACGAGAACTCGGCAAAGACCAGGATGACGATGCCCAGGCCCAGAGCGCCCGCGCCGATGAGAAGAAGACGCAAGAACTTGCCCGCACGGCTCGTCATCTTCAGAGCGTCAACGCCGCCTGCAGCATGGCCCTCGCGTAGGCGACGTTGTAGGTCTCGGCGGTGAAGCCGCCTCCGCCCGGATACTGGCTCGTTCGGGACCCGCGCTCGCGATCGACGTCGAGCGCCCGTGGATGCTCGGGATAGATCGCGCGCGGGTAGCGCTGGCGCACGAGCTCCCTCATCACGCCGAACAGGTCCACCTGGCCGTCGTCGAGGAACACCTCGGTGTAGTCCACGTACGGCTTCCGAACGACGACGTTGCGGAAGTGGACGTGGTTGATGCGGTCGCGCTCCCCGAGCCAGCGGCAGACCGCCACCGGGTCCTCGCCCATCTCGCGCGTGACCCCGCAGTCGAACGTCATGCCGTTGCAGGGACTCTCGACGAGACCAAGATACTCCTTCCAGTGCGCGACGGTGGCCATGAGCTGCTCCGAGCCACGGCTCATCGGCACCGGCGGATCGTTCGGATGGAGGGCGAGGCGGACGTTCGCCTTTTCCGCCTCCGGCACCACCGCCTTCAGGAAGCGCCGCGCGCGCTCGAGCTGCTGAGCGCGCGTGTGCGTTCCCACGCCCTCCTTGGGGGGCAGGTTCTTCGACAGCTCGTAGTCGTACGCCGTGTATCCCGCGCCGGCGCGGCCCGTCTCCTCCTTGTAGCCTTCCATTAGCCGGTTCGCGTAGAAGTTGTACTCGACGATCGGTAGTCCGGCCTTGCCGGCGGCGCGGATCGAGGTGATCACGTCCGCGATCTGGGCGTCGGCTCCGGGTCGTCCCCAGATGACGTCGTCGAATCCCGAGATCATCATGTTGTACAAGGTCAGGCCGCCGGCCTTGAACTGATCGATATGCGCGCGGACGTCGGCCTCGCTCCACGGGATCTTCGGTCCGCCCATGAGCACGTGGTCGACGCCGATCTGCTTCAGGTGCCGCATCCCGACTTCGTCCACCGGACCGGAGAAGCC
>DASTLK010000538.1:0-4329 GCA_035715025.1 Vicinamibacteria bacterium | reverse complement strand
CCCCCGCCTCGTCTCCGCGCGCTCCGGCGACGACGACGTCGGATTCGACCAGTCGCTGCGTCCGCGCGCCCTCGACGAATACGTGGGCCAGCCCCAGGTCATCGCGAACCTGAGGGTCGCGATCGAAGCGGCCCGGAGCCGCGGGGAGGCCCTCGACCATGTGCTCCTCTTCGGCCCTCCGGGCGTGGGCAAGACCTCCCTGGCCCACGTCATCGCCACCGAGCTCGGGGTCGTGATCAAGGCCACCGCCGGCCCCATCATCGAGCGCGCGGGCGACCTCGCTGCCCTCCTCACCGCCCTCGACAGCCGCGAGGTGATCTTCATCGACGAGATCCACCGGCTGGACGCGAAGGTCGAAGAGATCCTGTACCCCGCCCTCGAGGACAGCACCCTCGACCTCATGATCGGCACGGGTCCGGGCGCGCGCTCCATGAAGATCCCGCTCAAGCCCTTCACCCTGATCGCGGCCACCACCCGCGCGGGCCTGCTCACGGCGCCGCTGCGTGGCCGGTTCGGCATCGTGCACCGCCTGGACTTCTACTCCGAGGCCGACCTCCATCGGATCGTCACGCGCTCGGCGCGGATCCTCGGCGTGCCCATGGACGCGGAGGGGGCGACGGTGATCGCGCACCGCAGCCGGGGCACGCCGCGCATCGCGAACCGCCTTCTGCGCCGCGTGCGGGACTTCGCCCAGGTGCGGGCGGGAGGCGTGATCACGGCCGCGGTCGCGCGCGACGCCTGCGCCCTCCTCGAGGTGGACGAGCACGGGTTCGACGAGGTCGACCGCAAGCTCCTCCTCACCATCATCGACAAGTTCGGGGGCGGACCCGTGGGGGTGGGCGCGCTGGCCGCGGCCATCAGCGAGGAGACGGACGCCATCGAGGACATCTACGAGCCCTACCTGCTGCAGATCGGCTTCATCGACCGCACGCCCCGCGGGCGCATCGCCACCCGGCGGGCCTACGAACATTTCGCGCGCGCCGTCCCCGAGGGCGGCCCCGCCCAGAACCAGAAGAAGCTTTTTTGAGATTGGGCGTCGACGCGCGCCTTCGCGGCTGAGGCTCGCCCATGCGCATCGCCGAGTTCGATTACCCGCTGCCCCCGGCGTCCATCGCGCAGGAAGCGATCGAGCCACGCGACGCCGCCCGGCTCATGCGTCTGCCCCGCATGGAGGGGCCGCCGACGGACCACGTCTTTCGCGACCTCCCGCGTCTGCTCCGGCCGGGCGACCTGCTCGTCGTGAACCGGAGCCGGGTCTTTCCCGCGCGCCTGCTGGGGCGGCGTGACGGAGGGGGCGCGGCCGAGGTCTTCCTCCTGCGCGAGGTGGGCGACGAGCGCTGGGAAGCCCTGGTCCGTCCCGGGCGGCGGCTGCGGCCGGGGGCGGTGATCTCCATCGAGGGCGGGCTCAGCGCAGTGGTGGAGACGGCCGCCGTCGGAACGGAGGGCCGCCGCGTGGTGCACCTCCGCGCGGACAGTGGACCCCTCGAAGCCGCCCTCGAGCGCGCCGGCCACGTGCCCCTGCCGCCCTACATCCGCCGGCCCGACCGCCCCGACGACCGCGCGCGCTACCAGACCGTCTACGCCCGCGAGAACGGCAGCGTCGCCGCCCCCACCGCCGGCCTGCACTTCACGCCGTCACTCCTGGACGCGCTGCGCGCGGCCGGCCTCGTCGTCGCCGAGCTCGTCCTGCACGTGGGACCCGGCACCTTCCGCCCGGTCACGGCCGCGGAGGTCGAGGATCACCGCCTCGAGCCCGAGCCGTACCTCATCCCCGCGGAGACGGCGGAGGCCATCGCCGCCGCGCGCACCCGCGGCGGTCGGGTCATCGCCGTCGGCACGACCGTGGTGCGGGCGCTCGAGTCCGCGGCCGGGGACGAGGGCAGGGTGAGCGCGGGGGCCGGGGAAACCGCCCTCGTCGTGCGGCCGGGATTCACGTTCCGGATCGTGGACGCGCTCATCACGAACTTCCACCTTCCCCGCTCGTCCCTGCTCCTGCTCGTCGCGGCCTTCGCCGGTCGCGAGCGCGTCCTGGATGCGTACGAGCAAGCCGTCCGCCGCGGCTATCGCTTCTACAGCTACGGCGACGCCATGCTGCTCGAATAGGAGCGCGTCAAGGCCTCTAGGGTTTCCGTCCGCGTTTCTCGACCAGCGTCTGCAGCAGGGCCTCGTAGCGCACCAGTTCCTCGGGCGAGGGCAGGAGCAGGTGCACGCGGCGGAGGGTCGTCCCCATCTCCGCCGACGAGTAGCAGACCTGGGCCAGGAGGCCGAGGAAGCGCGCGGGGTCGAGGCCCGCGTGGGCCGTCCCCAGCGGCTGCACGGCCACCGAGCGCAGGCCGCGCGTGCGCGCCTCCTCGAACGCGGCCAGCAGGGCCTCGAAGACGTGGACTTCGCGCGCAGGAGGCGTGTGATCGAAGTCGTAGACGATGGCCTGCACGAGCAGCGGCGAGCCCTCGCGTGCGGGCGCGACCACGATGGAGCCGGGCTTCTTCGGCCGGTCCTGCGCCGACGCCGCCAGGACCTGCTCCGGTGTCTCGCTGGTGTCCTCGAGCGGCCCGACCTCGCCGAGGATCAGGTGCACGTCCTGGGGGACGACCACCGCGCCCGTGGCCGGAGGGGGCGCGTCGCCGACCACGAGGTCGAGGTCGAGCTTCTCGCCGAAGGAGAGGGCCAGGCGAGACCGCGTCATGGGCGATTCAGGGGAACGCGTCTCGCCGGGCGGATGCGCCCCCCTGCACGCTTCGCGCTACCCCCCCTGCCGCTCGCCGCGCGCACCGCTCGTCCGCTGGCCATGTCCGCCACCGCCCGCGTGGAAGCCGAGCGAATTCTAGGCTTCGCGCCCGTGAGGGTCAAACCTGCGGCTCCCGCGTTGACAACCCGGGGGTCCCGCATTCAACCTTGTCGCTCCCATGCCCCTCGCGATCAAGGACAAGGCGGCGTGCCGCTGGGACCAGGTGAGCCTGGGCGAGGTGATGCTGCGGCTCGATCCCGGCGAAGGCCGCATCCACACCGCGCGCGCGTTCCAGGTGTGGGAAGGAGGCGGCGAGTACAACGTCGCCCGCGGCCTCAAGCGCTGTTTCGGCCTGGACACGGCAGTGGTGACCGCGCTGGTCGACAACGCGGTGGGCCGGCTGGTGCAGGACCTCATCTATCAGGGTGGTGTGGATCAGTCCCACCTCCGGTGGGTGAAGGACGACGGGGTGGGGCGCACCGTGCGCAACGGCCTCAACTTCACGGAGCGCGGCCACGGCGTACGTGCGGCGCTGGGCTGCTCCGACCGCGGCCACACCGCGGTGTCCCAGCTCAAGCCGGGCGACCTCGACTGGGACCTCGTGTTCGGCAAGGAGGGAGCGCGCTGGTTCCACACCGGCGGCATCTTCGCCGCCTTGTCGGAGACGACGCCCGCGGTGGCGCGGGAGGCCATGGAGGCGGCACGGCGGCACGGCACCGTGATCTCCTACGACCTCAACTACCGGCCTTCGCTGTGGAAGTCGATCGGAGGGCAGAAGCGGGCGCAGGAGGTCAACCGCCAGCTCGCCCCCCTCGTGGACGTCATGCTCGGTAACGAGGAAGACTTCACCGCCGCCCTCGGCTTCGAGGTGGAAGGGATGGACGAGAACCTCTCCGGGCTCGATCCCGAGAACTTCCGCAAGATGATCGAGCGGGCGGTGAAGGAGTTTCCGAACTTCAGCGTCGTGGCGACCACCCTGCGCAACGCGCGCACGGCGACCTTCAACGACTGGGGCGCGGTCTGCTACCACGAGGGAAGGCTCCATCAGGCCGCTCCGCGCGAGGACCTCGAGATCCTCGACCGCGTGGGCGGGGGTGACTCCTTCGCCTCCGGCCTCATCTACGGCTTCCTGGCCGGCAAGGGTCCGCAGTGGGCCGTCGAGTGCGGCGCCGCGCATGGCGCCCTCGCCATGACGACGCCGGGCGACACCACCATGGCCACCCTCGACGAAGTCCTCCGGGTGATGAAGGGCGGCGGGGCGAGAGTGGCGAGGTGACGGCGCGGGCGATGATTCGGAGGGCAGGCGCAGAAACGAGAGAGACTGCCGCGAGCGCGCCATCTGGCCTCGCGCCACGCGGCTTGGCAGCCGACCGCAGAGCGGGGCGGCGCCGCGCAGCGGCGGCGACACGCGAGGGGGGTTTCAGGGGGGTCGCGAACGCCAATCGGTGTCAGGCGTGAGTGCCCCCCCTGACTGAGTAAGACAAGGACCCAGCCATGAACAAACAAGACGTTCTGCGCCAGATCGCCGCCGTCGGCCTCGTGCCCGTGGTGCGCGCGCCGTCCGCCGACGAGGCGATGAGAGTCGTGGACGCGATCCGCGA
>DASTLK010000537.1:0-4763 GCA_035715025.1 Vicinamibacteria bacterium | reverse complement strand
CAAAACGGGGCGGGTGCGCTCGACTAGTTGGCGCTGATGCGGCCGGCCGCCCGTGCCACCTCGTCCACCAGCTCGGCCGCCGCCACCGGCTTGGCCAGATGGACGCGGAAGCCGGCGGCGAGCGCCTTGCGGAGATCGCTCTCCCGGGCATAGGCGCTGACCGCCAGCGCCGGCAGCGTCCCGCCCGCGCCGGGCGGGAGCAGGCGCACCTGCCGCATCAGCTCGTAGCCGTCGTCACCCGGCATGCCGAGGTCGCTGACCAGCACGTCGGGAACGGCCTCGCGCACCGCGATCATGGCTTCACCCGTGCCGGCCGCCGCCCGCACCTTCGCGCCGGAGCGCTCGAGGACGCCGGCCAGCGCGTCCCGTACGTCGGCATCGTCGTCGACGACCAGGACGCTCAGGCCGTCGAGACGGCCGCCTTCGGGATCGGGCCCGCCCAGCTCCAGTGCGTTGGCCGTACGGTCGATGCTCGTGAGCGGCTCGAGCAGCAAGGCGGGGATGGGAAGAGCGACGGTGAAGGTGGCACCGCGGCCTTCGCCTGCACTCTCCGCCGTGACCGTGCCGCCGTGGAGCTCGACCAGCTCGCGGACGAGGGTGAGGCCCAGGCCGAGCCCGGCCTGGGTATGGAAGGGTGTCCCTTCCTCCTGACGGAAGCGCTCGAAGACATGGGACAGGAAGGGCGCGCCGATGCCCTGGCCGGTATCGGTGACGGTCAGGTGGACGTGCGTCTCCACGCGCCCCGTCCAGATCGTGACCCGGCCGCCGCGGGGCGTGAACTTGACCGCGTTGAAGAAGAGGTTCCAGAGGACCTGCTGCATGCGGTCGAAGTCGCCGAGGACGATGCTCGCCGCGTGCTCGCCGGAGACCGCGATCGTGATGTCCTTGGCCTCGGCGGCGGCGCGTACGCCCTCGATGGCCGCCTCGGCCACGGTGAGAAGGTCGATGGGGGCGCGCGTCAGCTTCACCTTCCCGCTGAGGATGCGCGCGTGGTCGAGCAGGTCCGCGATGAGGCGGCTCTGTGTCTTGACGCCCCGATCGATCGCCCCCAGGGCCCGGGTCAGGGTGGCCTCGTCGAGGTGCCCCTTGCTTCCGGCCAGGACGTTGATCCAGCCCGCGATGACGGTCAGGGGGCCGCGCAGCTCGTGGGAGACGGTGGCCACGAACTCGTCCTTGAGATGATCCGCGGCCTCCGCGCGCTCGCGGGCGGCGTGCTCGAGGGCGAGGATCGACTTGCGCCCCTCCTCCTCGAGCTTGCTGTCCGTGCGGTCATCGATGGCCATGAGGAGGCCGAGGTCGCCGCCATCACGGTAGAGGCAGCGGGCGTTGATCGACATCGTGCGCGGCCCGAGACCGGGGAAGTCGTGGTCCACCTCGAACCCTTCCAGCGGGGTCTCCGTGGCCAGGACCTGCTCTAGGGCGGCGCGCAGCGAGGCACCGTTCCATTGGCCGTTGCCGAGCGCACCCAGGCGCGCGCCCTGGGTCTCCTGCGGGCCCACGCGGAAGGCGTCGTAGTAGGCCCGGTTCGCCTTCTCGACGCGCAGCTCGTCGTCGAGGATGAGCAGGGGCTCGCGCACCGTGGCCACGATGGCGTTGGCGCGGTCGAGGGACAGCTGAATGCCCTCCGACGCGCGCTTGAGGTTGTCCACGTCCACCAGCACCAGCACGGCCCCGTCGATCTGGCCGGCGCGCGTCCGGTAGGGCCAGATCTTCATGGCGTAGACGCGGCCGTCGACATCCAGGACCTCTCGCTCGCTGACCGTCGCGGAATCGAGCACGTTCCGGATCTCCTGGGCCAGGTCGGGAGCTTGCAGGCGATTCTTGACGTCCAAGAGCGGCCGGCCCACGTCCGCGGGGCTGAGGCTGAAAATGGTCTCCGCGGTGGGCGTGAATCGCCGCACGCGCAGGTCGCGGCCCACCATGACCACCGGGATGTTGACGCTGCCCACCAGGTTCAGGAGATCGTCGTTCGTCTGTCCGAGCTTCAGGTTACGGTCCTGGAGTTCCTGGTTGAGAGTGGCCAGCTCTTCGTTCGCGGACTGGATCTCCTCCTTGGCCGTCTGCAGCTCTTCGTTGACGCTCTGCAGCTCCTCGTTGCTGGAGAGGGCCTCTTCGTTCGTCGCCTGCAGCTCCTCGAGCGCCGCCTGATGGTCGCGCACGACGGTGTGCAGGTATTCGGTCGTCTCCGCCAGCTTGCGTTCGAGCCGCGTGACCTCACCTTCCGCGGGCGCGGCCGGAGAAGGAGCCGGGGAGACGACCGCCGTGCGACGTTCGGCGCGGGTAGAGATGGGGTCGCTCTCGAAGAGGATGAGCAGGCACCGCTCCGCGGCCGCGTGCCCCTTGATGGGAATCACCTCGATCGTCACCGTGTACAGACGATCGCGGTACCGGAGCGCAGCTCCTTCCTTGCGGGCAGGAGCGCCGCTCTTCTGCGCCTCCCCGATGGCATGACGCAGATCCACGAGGAGTCCCTTGCGCACCATCTCCGTGAGGTTCAGCGTGGCCCGGCCGTGGGCATGCTCCAGGAAGGGATCCGTGTCCCCTCGGAACTCCAGGATGTTGAGGCTCTCGTCGACCACGACGCTGGGGGGGCCGTAACGGACGAGGAGCAGCCGATCGGCTTCCCTCGGGACGTCCGAATGTGCGGCCGCTCGCGGCGTGAGGAGGCCCTCCGTCACCGGCCTCTCGTCGGCCGTGCGGGGCGCGAAGTGGAGGAGGGGGGCGGTGGCGGTGGCCTTCCGCGCGTAGATCCGGTGCGTCTCGTCCAGGGCCGCAAAGAGAGGCGAGTTCTCTCCCGCGCTCTCCGCCGGTCCAAGCACGAGGAAGCCGGCCGGAGAGAGCGCGTAGTGGAACGTCGCGAACACCCTCTCCTGCAGCCGAGGCTTCAGGTAGATCATCACGTTCCGGCAGCTGACGAGGTCCATGCGCGAGAACGGCGGATCCCGGGTCAGGTCGTGACGCGCGAACACGCACATCTCGCGCAACGCCTTGCTGATCTGATAGCGGCCATCCACTTTCGAGAAGAAGCGCCGCAGGCGCTCCGGCGAGACGTGCTGGGCCACGCTCTCGAGATAGAGGCCCGCGCGCGCCTTCTTGAGGGCGGCGTCGCTGAGGTCGGTGCCGAAGATCTGGAACGTCGGGTTGCTCGGCTTCTGGCCGACCGCCTCCAGGAGGCAGATGGCGATCGAATACGCCTCTTCACCGCTCGCGCATCCGGGAACCCAGACGCGGATGGGGGCGTCGGCGGGGCGGTCGGCGAAGAAGGTGGGGAAGACCCGCTCGCGGAGGGCCTGGAAGACCGCGGCATCGCGGAAGAACGAGGTGACGGAGATGAGGCAATCCTGGTAGAGCGCCTCCGTTTCCTCCTGGTCGCCTTCCAGATGTTGCGCATACTCCTCGAGCGTCGGGATGCGGCGGACGGCCATGCGCCGCGCGAGGCGCCGTTCCAGCGTCGTCGTCTTGTAGCCGCTGAAATCTGCGCCCGTCGCGTGCATCAGCACGAGGAGGATGCGGGCCAGGCCGTCGCTGGCCGGCCCCTCCGGAGAAACGTGCGGGAGGGTCCCGTTCGCGGCGACGTAGGGATGACGGCCCAGCCGGACCAGCTCACGCGCGATGTCTTCGGGCGCCAGCACGAAGTCCACGCACCCGGCGGCGATCGCGCTGCGCGGCATGTCCTCGTTCTTCGCGGATCGCGGCTCCTGGGCCAGCGTGATGCCGCCCTCCGCCTTGATCGCCTCCAGCCCCAGGGTGCCGTCCGACCCCATGCCGGACAGGATGACGCCGATGCTCTGGCTCCCCTGCGCGTCCGCCAGCGATTGCAGGAACGAATCGATGGGCATGTGGGCGCCACCGGTCTTGCTGCGCGGGACGAGCTTCAGCATCCCATCCGCGAGCACGATGTCCTGCGACGGAGGGATGACGTAGACCCGATCGGCCTCGACGCGCACGTCGCCCTTCACCTCCGAGACGTCCATGCGCGTGGTCTCGGAAAGGAGCTCGGCCAGGATGCTCTCGTGGCGCGGGTCGAGGTGCTGGACGACAACGTAGGCGATGCCGGTGTTCGTGGCGAGCTCTCCGAGGACCCGACGGAGCGCCTCCAGGCCGCCCGCGGAGGCACCGATCCCGACGATGGGGAACGGACGGCGAGCTTCGGGGACGGCCGTGGCCGCGACCGCCGGAGCAGGCTGCCCGCGAAGGCGAGAGGGGGACCTCGCGCGTCGAGTGATGGACGTTGGGTTGTCCTTAAGAGAGGGCCGAAGTGCGTCGGCCGTCGCCTATCGAGAGAGCGTGCGGGACGCCGCCGAAGGCGTGAGGCGCGCGTGGGGAAACGGGAACCATTGGACCACGAATCGGCCTCGGACGCAAAGTATCCTCGGCGACGTGGGGCTCAAGCGCCGACGGGCGCTCCGCGCCCCGCCAGATCGCCGACGAGGGCGAAGAGGTCGGCGGGCTGGAAGGGCTTGGCAAGGTGGCGCTGGAAGCCGGCGGCGAGCGCGCGGTCACGATCCTCGCGGCTGCCATGAGCCGTCATGGCCGCCGCCGGCACCGCGCCGCCCTCCTCCGGGGCGAGGGCGCGCACGCGCCGGATGAGGGCGTACCCGTTCTCGTCCGGCATCTCGATGTCCGAGAGGAGGACGTCCGGAAGCTGCCCCTTGACCGCGGCGAAGGCCTCGGCCGCCGAGGCCGCACCGGTGACGACGGCGCCCTGCTGGGTCAGGAGGAACTCGATCAGGTCTCGGGAGTCTTCTTGATCGTCGGCGACC
>DASTLK010000536.1:0-2210 GCA_035715025.1 Vicinamibacteria bacterium | reverse complement strand
CCCGCCGTTCCACGTCGACCTGCCACGAGGTGGGTCCTTCACGGACGGGTGACCACTCGAAGGCACCGCGCCGCTCGCGCTGGAGGGCCTCGAGGGCGGTCAATGGGGGCTGGGCACACACGACGCGGACCCGTTGCCCGGGAGCCAGCGAATCGAAAGCGTCCAGCACCATGTCCGGGTAGTTGGGCGGCGTCATCCGCTCGCAATCCAGGACGTCTGCCGTATCCACTCGAGAGCTCATTGGCGGCCTCCTTTCGTCGAGATCCGATTCCACCTGGGCAATCGCCGTGCCACCGGTCACATGAGGAAGACCCCCCTGTTCGCAGCGTCGGCGCGCGATGCGGACCACGCCGCGCCGTACGTTTTGCGCGGCCGTCCCGCATTCACGCGAACCTTGCGCGCGGCGGGCGCTCTTGGCGCGTACGCTCGCGCCGCGGCCCGCGTGCGCGGGAACCCGCGGGGGGCCGTGCACGTATCAATGGACAGAGCGTTCGAAGGGGGTGTGCCCGTGACGAAGTTCCTGCTCTGGCTCGTCCTCCTCATCCTGTGCTGGCCGCTCGCCTTGCTGGCCCTCGTGTTGTACCCGCTGGTGTGGCTGCTCCTCCTCCCCTTCCGGCTGATCGGGATCGCGGTCGAGGGCGTCTTCAGCCTGCTGAGGAGCGTGATCCTGCTGCCCAGCCGGGTCCTCGCCGGGCCGCACCGCACCTGAGGGCCACTCTCCGGAAGCGCCCGGAGGGCCGGCCGCCCACCCCGAGTTAGGGGCGCCCGCGGTGCAGGATCTCGAGCCGTACCTGCTCGAGCAGATCGCGCGCATTGGAGCTCATGATCGACTTCGCGAAGAGCGGGGGGGACGATCGCGGGCGGGCTTCCAGTGTGTACCGGACGCGCACGCCGGCTCCTTCGGGTTCGATCGTCCAGCTCCCGGCGTAGGAATGGAAGCTGCCGCCGCAGACGTCGCGGAACGCGATGCGCACTGGCGCCTGCTCGACGACGTCCAGCACGACGTGCATGGTGCGCGAGAACGGGCCGGCGCGGCCAACCGCCTCCTGCGTGACCAGGAGGCGGCCCGAGGATTCGCGACGAGCCGTACTCGCGCGCATCGAAGACACGAACGACGGAACCCTGTCGTAATCGGTGAGCACTGCCCAGACGATGGCCGCGGGCTCATCGACCGCGAACGAGCCCTCGATGAGGTAGGTCCCCCGCGCACTGGAGACCGACACGCTCGGCGAGTCCAGGACAGGCGCGGCGGCCGGACGGTCTTCGGCGCCAGCCGCGACGGCCATCGACACGGCGAGGGCCACGGCGGCGGCCGCGGCCCAGGCGGTTCGGCTCTTCTTGAAGGTGGTCACCTCTGTGTCCCGCTGACGCCGATGACGATGCGGCTAGAACGTCACCTGGATCATCAGGCGCCCCTCGACCACGCGCTCGCGGGCCGCGGTCCCGACCCCCGGCTTCACGACCGTCGCCTGGTCGGGATGCTCGGTCGCGACGTACGTGCCCAGCTTGTTCTCCTTGAACACGAGCATGTTGGTGTAGATCGGCATGTCCACGACCACCGCGACGTTGGAACGGTAGTGATAGGTGAGCGACGGCGTGTACTCACGGATCGGCTTGTCGTTCTCGAAGAGCGGCGAATGCTGAGCCGTGGTGCTGCCGGTCAAGGTGAACGTGCTGGCCATCCGCGCATCGGGATAGAGGACGGCGTGGCGCAGGGTGGCGTCGAACGCGCCCCTGGAGACTCCCGCTTGCACGCGGCCACCCTTGAGCGTGACCGTTCCGTACGTGTTCGAGAACGTCCCGTAGTTGGCTTCCGCCTCGGCCGTCACGCCGTACGCGCCGAGCGGCGCACGGACCGCGACATCTCCGCCCGCCTGCCATACGCGGCCCTGGACGAACGGGGTCTGCGCCACGAACGGGTTCCAGTTGGGGTTCAGGAGGAGGGACTTGTCCGTCGAGCGGACGTTGAGGACGGTGGAGTGTCCGATGAGGCTGTCCTTCATGTAGAGCGCATTGAAGTAGGCGGCGACGCGGGTGCGATCCGGCCGGACCTCACGCGAGCTGACCGTGTAGACGTCCTCGTCGATCCCGTCGTCGTAGCCCAGCCGCGTGACGAGCATCGGCGAGCCGATCTTCTCCGGCAGGTAGCGCTGGGGAACGTCGCGTCCGCCGCCGGTGAAGACGCCGACGGTGCCCGCGAACTTCCCGTG
>DASTLK010000535.1:0-3462 GCA_035715025.1 Vicinamibacteria bacterium | reverse complement strand
CGGCCGGATCTCCGCCCCCAGGGTCACGCTGTCCCCCAGCACGGCCACCCGCCAGAACCCCGCCGGCTTATCCTCGGGCCGCGTGCGGTCCCGCAGGCCGTCGCGATTGAACTCCTGCCAGGGAGGCCAGCCCACCGCCTCGGACTTCATGGTGTAGAAGTCGCCCGGCATCTTGTCCGACCAGTCCCAGATGTAGTCGGCGACCGGCGGCGGGGCCGGCCGCCGCGCCTCGAGAAGGCGCGCGAGTCCCTCGAGGGTCCCCGCGAAGACGGCGCTCACCAGGACGCCGAGCGCAAGGTTGGTGGCGAGCGAGCGGATTCGGCTCACGGTCCCGCGGCGGCCGCGACCGCGCCGGCGATGCGCTCCCAGTGCGTGCCCTGCCAGAAGAGCCGGTCGCAGGCCGCGCAGAGGAAGTACTCGTCTTTCCAGAGGGCGGTGCGCGGCGGAATGCGGGGGCGCACGTCTTCTTTCCGCGCGCGGCGGAGCGCTCCGCCGCAGGCCATGCACCGCGCGTCGCGCGGCCGCAGGCCGAGGTCGCGCAGAACCATCGCGAGCTGCTCGCGCATTCTGAGGGACGACGGCAGCCAGAGCAGCAGCCCCCTCCTCTCGGGATCGAGCGGCCGGTCGAGGAGAGCGGCGTCGGTGGTGAGCCGGACGAGGCCGGGATCGCCGACCGCCGGGGCCGCCGCCTCGGGCCCCGTCACGCCTCGAGCCTCGTAACCGGCGGCCCGCAGCCAGCGCGCGAGGCCGCCGAGGCTGGCATCGCAAAGGAAGCACGGAGGCTTCGCGGCGGAGAACCGGGCCCACGGCGGGTTCACCACAGAACACGCCCCCGTCAGGTCCACCCGCCGCCTGACCCGGACCCGGGTGAACTCGTACACGCGGGCCAGCCCCACGGGCAGGGGCACGCCCTCGCGATCGGCCAGATCGCGGCCCCGCCCCATCAGCAGCTCCACCCCGAACTCGAGGCGGCGCGGCTGCACCAGGGCGAGGAGGTCACGGAAGCGATGGCGGAAGCCCGCCTCGAGGCGCGCGGTCATCGAGACAAGCTTAACCCGGGGTCTCGCCCGCCTCCCCGGGGCCTTGCGCAGACCTCCCGTTCTGGCCGACTCTCTCGTGAACCGCCGCGGGGTCGGCGGCGTCTGGCTGGGTAGAGAGCGAGAACCGTGGGTTGGCATGAATGAGCTGGTCGGCCCCTGGCCCGGAATACTCGTGAGCGCGGACGACGCCGGGGGCACTGAGCTCGCGGAGCTCCTCGAGGCGGCGGCGCCCCTCGCGTTCCGGGTGGCCTTCGCCGTGCTCCGGCGGCGCCAGGACGCGGAAGACGTCGCGCAGGACGCCCTCGCCAAGGCCTTCCAGAGCCAAGGCACCCTGCGCGACCGCGACCGGTTCGAGGCGTGGCTCGTCCGCATCACCTGGCGACGAGCCCTCGACCGCCGCCGTTCCGAGGTCCGCCGGGAGCGGCGGGAGCAAGCGGTCATGAGCCCCCGCGCAACCGCGACCGTGGAGGACCTGGCGTTGTCCCGGGAGGTCGAAGACCGGATCTGGGCCGAGGTGGACCGGCTTCCCGAGAAGCTCCGGATGGTCGTGGTCATGGCCGCGATCGAGGGACACGACATGGCCGAGGTCTCGCGGCTGCTCGAGGTTCCGGTGGGAACCGTCAAGTCGCGCCTGTTCCATGCACGTCGCGCACTCGCGGAGAGGCTTCGATGAGCTGCGTCCGACACGAAACCGCGCTGAGGGACCACGCCCACGGGGCGCCGCTCTCCCCCGCCCTCGAGGCGCACCTCGAAAGCTGCACGGTCTGCCAGGAGGTGGTGGCCGCCGAGCATCGGCTCCTGTCGGAGATCGCTCGCGCCCTCGACGGGATCGGGCGTGTCGAGCCCTCGCCGACCTTCCTCGCCCGGGCTCGCTCCCTGGATCGGCCGCTGCTCTTGCCGCCATCCGGGCGCCTCGCGGTCCTCCGACGGTGGCCGGTCTGGGCGCTCGCGGGCGCGCTCTTGATCGCCGCGCTGGTCGCGAGGACCCGGCCTCCCGTCGAGCCCACACGCGGCGCGCCGTACGCGTCGAGCACGCCACCCGTCTACGCCAGCCACGCTCCTGCCCCGGCGGAGTCTCCCGCGTCGGACCCCACGCCCGTCGCGAGAGAGCCACTCCTCCCGACCGCATCGCGCGCAACGGTGGCGCCCACGCAGCGCTCCCTGGCGCGCCCGCCCTCTCTCGAGCCTCCTGCCATCGTCCCCCCCGGCCAAGCGGACGCCCTGGTTCGCCTGGCCACGCTCATTGAGGCGGGCTCGCTGGCGCCACCCGCCCTGCTCCTCGAGCCTCCCGATCCCGCTCAGGAGATCCGTCAGCCCGCCGAGTTGAAATTCCGCCCTGTTGCCATCGAACCTATCGTGCGCGCGGGCGCCGATAACGAAGGAGACACGCTATGACCAGGACCGCCGCTGCCCTCGTCGTTCTCTGCCTGTCGCCGGCCCTCCCTCTGGTCGCGCAGGAAACGCCGCCCGCCGAAGGGACCCCGGCCAAGGCGACGCCGCTCGCCGAAACCTCGCGTGTCCGACGGGATCGCCTCGTCCCCCTGCGCGTCCTGATCACCATCGCCCGCCTCGAGGGCGAGAAGAGGATCAGCAGCCTGCCCTTCACCATGCTCGTGAACGCCGGTCAAGGCGGAAGGACCAGCCTGCGCATGGGCATCGAAGTGCCGGTGCGGGGGGGCCAGGTCGACAAGGACGGCAAGTTCATGTCGTACAACTACAGGAACGTCGGTACAAACATCGACTGCCACGCTGAGGCCCTGGACGACGCGCGGTTCAACCTCGACATACGCGCAGAGCAATCCTCGGTCGGCACAACCGCCGACAAGCTGACCGCGGTGGCGGCGGACCTGCCGTTCTTCCGCACCTTCAACACGTCTTTCAACGCGCTCCTGCGCGACGGCCAGACCGCAACCCACGTCGCGGCCACCGACCCCGTGAGCGGCGAGAGCCTGAGGATCGAGGTCGGAGTCACGGTGGTGCGCTGACCAAGGGGGCTGTTACTTTTCGTTACTCGTTCCGGAACGAGTACGAAAGGTAACAAACGGTGGGAGAACGATGGGCCACACCCACATCGATGATCACAGCGACCCGGCAGGCAGGACCCTTGAGACTGCGCTGGCTTTGCTGTAATATCGGCGTTCTGTCGCGGCCCGCTAGCTCAATTGGTAGAGCAAGAGACTCTTAATCTCTAGGTTCATGGTTCGAGTCCATGGCGGGTCACCAAGTTACAAGGATCTAAGGCCGTAGGTGCGTTTGGGGTTGCGCGTGGGGTTGCAACTCCGTTTCGAGGCGTCGTCCATCCCTGGAGGGCACACGAAGTCACGACTTCTTGCGGCTCTCTGCCACCAACTCGGCGAGCATGATCCTCGCGAGGGCTTTCGGCGGCGAGTTCCCAACCTGGGTGCTCTTATACCCAATGCTG
>DASTLK010000534.1:0-1504 GCA_035715025.1 Vicinamibacteria bacterium | reverse complement strand
CAGGTCGGCGCGCCGATGCCGTCGCGCGGCGTCGCGTTGAAATGGATCCGGCATCCGACCGGCACCTGCGTCATGTCTTTCGATCCCGGGATGCGCTCTCCGTTGCACTCCAGGAAGTAGATGGCCAGCGACACCGAATCCACGCTGTGGTCCGAGTCGTGGATGCATTCCGGCGAGGGCTCGGGCTCCGGCGCGTCCTGGGGCACGGCGGGGGGCGCGGTGGCCGTGGGCGAAGGTGAGGCGACGGGCGAGGGCTCCGACGAGGCGGCCGTGCTGCCCTGGGCCACCACTTGCGAGGGGCCGAGGCTCTCGGTGGCCGGTTTGCGGCAACTCGGGATCAATGCGACGAGAGAGAGGAGGACGAGGGTCCCGAGGCACCGGTTCACGCTGTCATTCATAACCTCGAATCGTCGCCGGCGCCACTGCCCGAGCCGGACCGGTGACTCACTTCTTCGCCTTCGAAGGACGCGGCGCGCGGTCGAGCCCAGGAAGCCGCCGGCCTTTCGCGCAGAGCGTGATCAGGGTGGCCAGCCGCTTGAGGCGTGTCTCGTCCTTCTTCGCGCTCATCACGAACCAGGTGGCGAGGCGCCGATACCCGGGCGGCTGCGACTGGAAGAAGGCCCAAGCGGGTGCGCTCGCGCGAAACTGGCGTTCGAGCGCGCCAGTCCACTTCACGTTCGCCCGCTCGAACGAATGGACGCCCGATCGCTTCTCGTCGCGCCGGGCGAAGGCGGCGAGTCCGGGCGCGCACATCCGCCCGAGCGCCCTGAGCTCGCCCACCCGCTTGATGTTGACGAGACTCCAGATGCTGCGCGCCTTGCGCGGGGTGAAGCGCTGCATGTAGCGGCCCTCGTCCACGCTCTTGCGCACGCCGTCGATCCAGCCGAAGCAGAGCGCCTCGTCGAGGGCCTGCTTGTAGGTGATGCCGGTCTGGCCGGAGCGCTGGTTGAAGAAGCCGATCCACAGCTCGGAGAGGGAGTCGTGGGCCTTCTCCAGCCAGGCGCGCAGCTCGTCCGCGGAACGGAAGAACCGAGGGGCCTTGGCGCTGCCGCCGCGCGCGCTCAAGAGAGTTCGTCCACCAGGCGCGCGGGCACGGCGGCGTAGACGCGCGCCAGGCGGTCCATCAGGGGGCCGGGCGCGAAGCCGGCGGGCGGCGATGCCGTGGAGCCGATGGCCGTGCGCAACGCGCGCGCGAGGCCGGCGACGTCCCCCCAGGCGACGAGAGGACCCGGGTGCCACTCGCGGACTGCGCCGGAGTCCCACGCGACCACGGGCACGCCGAGACTCAGCGCCTCCAGGCCGGCGATCCCGAACGGCTCCTGCCAGCGCGACGGCATCAGCAGCGCGCGGGCCCGACGCAGGAGGCTCGGCAGGCGCTGGTGGGGAATCCATCCCCGCACCTCCGCGCCCGCGGCCCCGACCTGGTCGCGGAGGGGACCGGTGCCGGCCACGACGAGGGGGAGCGCGACGCCCGATTGCTTCCAGGCCGCGACGGCATCGAGCG
>DASTLK010000533.1:0-7181 GCA_035715025.1 Vicinamibacteria bacterium | reverse complement strand
CTTGTGGAAGAAGCTGTCGATCGGCCACTTCTTGTCCTGGAGGCCGGGCTTGCCGGGCCGCAGCACCAGCTCGCCGCCGCGCCACTTGTCCGCGGGCACGACCGCGGTGAGTCCCAGCTCTTCTCGCAGGACGCGCCGCAGTAACCGCGCGAGATCGTCTCCGCCGTCGGCCGGGCTCATTCGGGGTGCCGTCCTTTCGCGCTCGGGCACGTGCGGGAGGGTCGGGGGAGCGGACCGCGGCCCGGGGGGAATGGGGGCCGCCGGCCGCGCGCCGGCCTCGCCGCCCCCGCGGTAGTTGTGCTCGCTGCGGCAGAAGTCGCACATGACGCGCGCCGCGCGTCCTTCGGTGTCGACGGCGATCACGGTGTGCACGCGGGTCGCGTGGCAGGCGCGGCACAGATCGTCGATCGACTGGCCCGCCCGATGCGGCTTGCCTGCGCTCGCGTCCAAAAGACCTTCCTCGCCCCGCGTCGGATTGTACAGGCGACCTTGGTAGACTCGCACGCATGGGTCCCGTCCGGCCGATCGGCTCCGCGTGAGGCTGCTCTTCCTCGGCGGCACGGGGAACATCAGCACCGCCTGCGTCGCGCGCGCGTTGGAGGTCGGGCACGACGTGACCGTGCTCAATCGCGGCCGCACGGCGTCCCGAGTGAGAGGTCCCGTAAACGTGGTCGCAGGCGACCGTGACGACGGCGCCTTCCTCCGCCAGGTCGCGGAGAAGGCGCGCTTCGACGCCGTCCTGGACTTCGTCGCCTTTCGGCCCGAACAGGTCGAGGCCGCGATCGGGGCCTTCTCCGGCCGCGTCGGACAGTACGTGTTCATCAGCTCGACCTCGGCCTATGAAAAGCCGGTCGTCCGTTACCTGATCACGGAGGAGACGCCGCTCCGCAATCCCTTCTGGGAATACGCGCGCCAGAAGATCGCCTGCGAGGAACGCCTCTGGCGCGCCCGGCAGCAGTCGGGATTCCCCGTCACCGTGGTCCGGCCGTCGTACACGTACGGGGAGACCTGGATCCCCTCGGGCTTCGGCGGGCAGGACTACACCGTGGTCGATCGCATGCGGCGCGGCCGTCCGATCGTCTGCCACGGGGACGGGACTTCGCTCTGGGTGATGACCGCCGCTTCCGACTTCGCGGTCGGCCTCGTCGGCCTGCTCGGCCAGGACCGCGCGCTGGGAGAGGCCTTCCACATCACGAGCGAAGAGGTCCTGACCTGGCAGGCCATCTATCGGACCATCGCGCAGGCGGCGGGCGCGGAGCTGGAGATGGTCCACGTGCCGTCGGAGCTCATCGCCGCGATGTACCCGGAGCGGGGGGGCAGCCTCCTCGGGGACAAGGCCTGGAGCGTGGTCTTCGACAACGCGAAGATCCGCCGCTTCGTCCCCGATTACCGGCCGCGCGTGACTTTCGCGGAGGGGATGGCGCGATCGATCGCGTGGTTCGACGCCGATCCGGCGCGCCGTACCGTCAACGAAGACAGTGACCGCCGGATCGAGCGGGTCATCGCCGCCCAACGCCGGGCCGCACCAGGGTGATCTCTTCGCCCGCGATCGTCAGCAGCGGGTGCTTCGCCACCACCCGGTACTCGTACTCGACGCCGGCTTGGAGGCCGCCGACCTCCGCCGAGAAGGCGCCGGGCGAAGACCGGCTCACGAAGGCGGTATCGACCCACGGAAGCTCGGGCGTGTAGAGCTCCTCGACGCCCTTGCGGCGCCGGTGCTGGAAGCCGACGTCGACCGCGCTCGCTCCGCCCAGGTCCGTGAGCGTGCCCCGCAGCGTGACCGCGGTTCCGGAGGCGCTCCAGGTCGGCTCCGCGGCCGCCACCACCGGCGGCGTCAGTCCCGGCTTGACGTGCGTGAGCTTCAGGACGACGGGGTCCGACCACTTCCGGTCGGTGTAGAGGCGCTGCGCCATCATGGGCGAGACGTGAAGCCCCTCCGCGTCCTGACGCCAGGAGGGGCGCGGGTCCACGTCGGGACGGTACTCGAGGACCTTGCCGTCGTGCCCCAGGACGCTCATGGTGGTGGCGTCCGTGGCGCGGACGGAGCGCAGGGTGAAGGTCTTGCGCTCGCCGAGGACCCAGGACGTCCTGGTGATGAAGGCGTAGACGGTGTCCTCCGCCTTCTTCTTCGTGAACCAGACGCTGCCCTCGTTGGTGACCACCCAGGGCCGCACCTCGGAGATGGATTCGCCGTTCACGAAGTTCCAGAGGCCGATCTCGCGCAGGCGCTCCTCCTGCTCGATGGGCAGCTCGCCGTCCGGCTTGGGCCCGACGTTGAGGAGCAGGTTGCCGCCCTTGGCCCGCGTCTCGATGAGCATCTCGATGAGCTCGGTCCCGGACTTGTACTTCTCCTGCGCCGGCCGGTAGGGCCATTCCGTCCCCATGGTCACGCAGGCCTCCCAGGGGCGGTCCAGGGGCACGCCCGGGAGCCGCTGCTCGGGCGTCTCCATGGCGCCGCGGGTCACGACGGTGCTCGGCTGCGTGTCCCACGCGACCTCCCGCAGCCCTTCCGGCGGTCCGTCGAAGAACACGATGTCGATGGGCCCGTAGTTGGTCATCAGCTCGCGCACCTGCGCGCGGTCGAAATCGAGGAGGCCCGGCACCTCCGCCGGCGCCACGCCCGGGTGCGGCGCCCGAGCCATGGGGCGGCCGGCGCCATGCAGGTAGTGGAAGTCGTCGGGCGAGAAGTAGAGGCCGGTGGCGATGCCCTGATCGCGGAAGGCCTGCAGGATGGGGCCCGTGACGTCCTTGCCCCACGGCGTGTTCATCACGTTGAAGGGCGTCGTCTTCGTATCGAACATGCAGAAGCCGGCGTGATGCTTGGCCGTGAAGACGACGTACTTCATGCCCGCCATCCTGGCCAGGGCCGCCCAGTCCTCGGGGTGGAACTTCCGCGGGTTGAAGGCGCGGGGCAGATCCTCGAAGAAGCGCCGCGTGTAGTCCTCGCTGGCCCCGACGAGCGAGTGGCTGATCACGCCGCCCAGGGGCGCGTCCACCGACCAGTGGATGAACATGCCGAAGCCGAGGTCGCGGAACCACTCCAGCCGCTCGGGACGGTTGCGGGAGCCCTCGCCCGGGGGCGCGGCCCAGGTGGCCGCGCCGACGCCCGCGCAGAGGCACAGGCCGGCGGCGACGCGTGTCAGCAGTCTCAAGGGCCACCTCCGAAACGAGAGACGATCGATCGCCGGAATTGTATTCGCGCGGACTCAGAGCCGCGCGAACGGCCCCGCGAAGGCCTGGCACATTAAGGCGCCGGCCAGGGTCATCGAGAGTCCCCACACCATGAGCCGCCGGAACAGGTCCTTCGATACCTCGGGATCCGCGACCGCGGCCACGCACAGCGCGCCCAGGGTCGAGAGGGGCGAGACGTCCACGATCGACGCCCCGACGTTGATGCTGAGCGCGATGGCCAGCGGGTCGCCGCCTCCCAGCTCGCGCACGAGGCCGGGGACGGTGGGCAGGAACGCGGGCAGCACCACGCCCGACGTGCTGCTGTAGGTCGAGATGAGGCCGGTCACGAAGGCGATCATGCCGTTCACGCTCGCCGGGCTGGCCAGGCGCGCGAGCAGCGAGGTGAACAGCGTCATGCCGCCGGTGCGCTCGACGACACCCACCAGCGCCGACATCCCCGTCACCATCAGGATGGCCGGCCAGGGCATGCGCCGGAGGGCGTCCGCTTCCTCCGCCGTGCGGAGCAGGATCAGGGCGCAGGCGCCCGCGAAGGCGGAAAGGCCCAGGGGCAGGGAGAGCACCATCACCCCGGCGATCCACGACCCGATCACGGCCAGGGTCAGCCAGTGCGCCGGCGTGAACCCGGGATTCGCCGCCGGCACGTCCCCAGCGTCCTCGCGGCCGCTCAGGCGGAGCCCTCCCAGCGCAAGATAGGCGGCGGCGCCGACGATGACGTGCGCGGCGAAGTTGGCCGCCCACACCTTCAGCTCGTGCCCCCCCAGCCCCGCCTCCGCCATTTTCGTATTCGCGATCACGCCCACGGCGCTCACCGGCGACAGGTTGCCGGCGTTGGCCCCGTTGGTGACGGCGAGCGCGGTGAGGAAGGGCGAGATCCCCGCCCGCCGGCCCACCGCCATCGCCATGGGCGCGACCAGGGCCACGCTCGCGATCGCGCCCGGTCCCACCGTCGAGACCGCGCAGGCGATGAAGAAGAGCAGGATGGGCAGCGCACGCGCGTCGCCGCGCGCGAGGCGCAGGGCCAGGGCGGCCAGCCGCTCGAGAGTGCCGTTGGATTCGGCGAGGGCAAACAGCAGGGTGACGCCGGCCAGGGTCACGAAGAGCTGGGCGGGGAACGTCTTCACGACCACGTCGTGACCGCCGCCCCCGAGGAGGCCGAAGATCCAGGCCAGCGCGAAGGCCAGCACGCCCACGTTCACGCGCGACGTGCAGCTGAAGACGATGGCGAGGAGGAGGGCGAGGAGCGACAGCCCCGCGGGCGTCAGAGAGCGCTCGCCTCGGAGAGCGCCCTGATGTGCCCGAGCACACGCTGGTGGATGGCGTGGATGAGGGCGTCGGACCAGAGACTCCAATAGGCCGTGGGGAACATGCGCATCTCGTAGAAGGTGCGCCCCTCCAGAAGCGTGCGCCCACCGGGCAGCGGCCGGAGCCGGAACTCGCCGCCGTGGACGCGCAGGTATCCGTCGAGATGCGGGGCCGCGACGTGGCGATACGGGCTCCACTCCGTCAGCGGCGGGGGCTGCGCGGCCACGTCGAAGGCGAGGCGCGTCGGCTCCTCCCACGCGGTGATCGGCTCCAGGAAGGCGCCGGTGGAGAACTCACACCGGCGCAGGGCGCCGACGCCACGCCCGGTGATGGTGGCGCGCCGCGGATACGCGATGCCGAGGCGGAAGAACCAGGCGGGGGGCTCGCGGAGGTCGGAGAACGTCACGACGTGACGCCACACCACGTCCACGGGGGCCGCGATCTCGACCGTCGTCCGCACCTCGGACGGTGGCGGGGACGGACGAGCGACTTCGATCCCGGCCAATAAGGGCAGCGGTAAGAGAACCATCGCCATGCCGGGAGCGCCCAGGCCTGGCCGTCGCACGAGGGAGCGGCCCAGCCAGGCGCCCATGAGGGCCATCAGGATCGCGGGAGGGGCGGCCATCAGGAGACACAGGACGCCTTCGAGCGCGAAGAGCAGGATGGCGCCGCCGGCGGCCACGACGGTGAGCGTCGCTACGCCCAGGGTCGTAATCACGGGCCGCGGCTGCTCGAAGTTGAACACGTAGGCGGCGGCCGCGCCCATCACGAACGGCGTGGCCACGAAGAGCGTCGTGCCGTACTGGCCGAACGCCATCACGCTCACGCCGACCATCAAGATTGCGATGGCGAGGCCCGCGCAGGCACCCAGAAGCGCGCTGCGAAGCGCATGACCGCCGCGCGGCTCGTCCGCCGCGTGCACGCTCCGCGCCGCGCGCGGGCGTGACGGCACGATGCAGAGGGTCAGCATCGTCACGTAGTTCACGAGCGGGAGGAAGTAGAGCAGGGCCAGGAAGGGCGACAGCCCCGCGTCCTCGGCGCGCCGCATGGTCATCGATACGCCGATCCAGAGGAACGGGAGTGTCCATGCGACCAGCGCGGCGCTCAGCAGGCCTGGTTCGCCGATCGCGGCCAGGCGGGAGGTGAGGAGGGGACTGAAGTAGTCGAGAAGGGTGAGCCAGCGGCCGGTGAAGTGATGGATCACCATCACCTCGGTCAGGTGCTTCAGGGCCATGAGCCCGAAGCCGGTGAGGGCGTATGCCCGCCGTGACACGGGCTCGCTCAGGCCGAACCACAGGCGGAGCAGGCCCAGGGCGCTCATCGAAAGCGAAGACTATGGCTCTCGTAGCGCGGCGGTCAAGAGAAAGCTGCCGGCGCCCACCCCGCCCGGGTTGGCGCCGGTCAGCCCCGCGCGACCGCGATCAACGGCCCGCGGTCAGCGCAGACCTTGGACCTGACCTCGCATCTCGCCGCCCGGGAACTGGCTGGTGTGGACGTTGCCGTACACCGTGCCCGCGCGGAAGCCGGCCAGCAGGTCCTGATAGCTGATGCCGGTCACGTCGGTGGACTCGAAGCTCCCCTCGTAGAACTGCCCGTCGAAGGCGCCACTCGGGACGCTGCTGAAGTTCGAGCCGGGACCGGGGTAGAGCGCGATGCGAATGGGTCCGTTGACACCGGCCGCTCCGGTGTGGAAATGAGCGCCCGTGATGGCGGTGATGCCGTGGACCTCGATGCTGTAGTCCACGCGGTTGCCGCGCACGTTGATGCCGATGACCCCGTTGGCGGCGGTGCCGCGCGCCGGCACCTCGTTCGCACCCGAGAGCCGCACGATGAACTGCTCGCCGATGTCGTCGGTCCCCTTCGTACACGACGCGAGAGAGAGCCCCAGCAGGGCGCACGAAACAAAGGTCCAGGCTTGACGCATTCTGAGCTCCTTGGCGGGTGGTTTGGACACCGGGGTCGGAAAACGACGCCGGCTTCGGGGCGAAGACGAGGCAGGAACCGTGCCGAGAGGGAGGTCCTGGATGTCGATACCGGAACGTTTGTCCACGGTGAGTTGCGTTCCCGTCTCCGGGGGATGGAGGGCCATGGCGTTACCGATCGCGTAATTCCATACGAAACGCGAAACGCTGTCGAGCGCCGCGCGCCGCCTTTGGCGGGGATGGCCCCGGAACCGATCTTGCTCCACGGCTAGGGAACCCGTTGAGCGAGCGATACAATCCCGAGCCGGTGCGGGGGCGCACCGACATGATCCGCTCGCGGGCCGTCCTCGTCTTCCTGATCGCCGCGACCGCCGGGATGCCCGCGGCCTCGGTGCGCGCGGCGGATGCCGCGGCGCCGGCTCCGGCGGCGAAGCGGCTCTCGCTCGGAGCCGAGGCCCTGGTGTCGGTCGCCACGGACGACGCGGGCTACTTCAACGACACCAGCTATGGACAGAGCACGACGCGGCTCGTCCGGCTGCGCCTGGACGCGGAGCTTCGGCTGGGAGGGCGGGCCGCGATCCTCGCCGAAGGGCGCGCCGACAACGGGGAAGGGCTCACCGTGGCTGCCCTCTATCTCCGCCTCCGGCCCGTTCCCGACCGTCCGTTCGACGTCCAGGTCGGCCGGATTCCGCCCGTGTTCGGCGCGGCGGCACGGCGCAGCTACGGCGCCGACAACCCGCTCATCGGGTCTCCGCTCGCCTACCA
>DASTLK010000532.1:0-3884 GCA_035715025.1 Vicinamibacteria bacterium | reverse complement strand
CCCCAGATGTTCGTCTTTCCCCCCAGCACCCGCGCCCGCACCCAGGCGTAGTTCGTGCCCGTGTAGGGATGGTCCTTCTCGTTCACCAGGATGTTCTTCGAGTAGTCCGAGCCGTTCCAGCCCTGGACGTAGGACTGGACCGTCTTCCAGGGCGAGTCCTTCGGGGCGTAGGGGGGCTTGCGCAGCGCGTACTCCGCGCCGCGCAGGGCGTGCGACGTGTAGGGCATGTCGCCGCGGCGGGGATGGTCGTAGGGCCACTCCAGCGACTTGAGCTCGGCGGTGGTGTCGAGCTGCTTGCCCGCTTCCAGGAGCAGCACGTCCAGCCCATGGGAGGTGAGCACGTGCGCGGCCATTCCGCCGGCGGCACCCGATCCCACGACGATCGCGTCGTACGTTCGCTTCAGGTCCACGGCTTTCGGGAGGGGCGGGGGGACGCGGAGCAGCGTCATCGGAGTGGACGCGAGTCTATCACTCGTTGACCGGGATGGAGGACCGTGGTTATGGTCCCGTTCATGCCGGGGTGCGCTCGTCTTCCTTCAGCCGATATCCCGCGCCCGTCTCCGTGAGCAGGTAACGAGGCCGCGCCGGATCGCGCTCCAGCTTGTGGCGGAGCTGCCCCATGTAGATCCGGACGTAATGGGTATGGTCGATCGCCCCCGGTCCCCACACATCCAGAAGCAACTGGCGATGCGTGACCACGCGGCCGGCATGACCGACGAGCGCGGCGAGGAGGCGATACTCGGTACGCGTGAGGCGCACCTCGCCTCCGCCGACGAACACGCGCCGCGCTTCCAGGTCCACGCGCAGGTCGCCGGTCTGGAAGATGGACTCCGCGTCCGGGGTCGCACGCGCCGCATTGCGCAAGGCCACGCGGATGCGCGCCAGCAGCTCACCCGTCGCGAAGGGCTTGGTGACGTAATCGTCCGCCCCCGCATCCAGGGCCTGGATCTTGTCGTTCTCCTGTTCGCGCGCCGATATCACGATCACGGGGACGCGAGACCACTGGCGAAGCCGCCGCGTGATCTCGACGCCGTCGAGGTCGGGAAGGCCCAGGTCCAGCAGCACCAGGTCCGGCGCGCGCGTCGCGGCCTCGACGAGGGCCTGATGGCCGCTGGTCGCCTCTGCCACCCGATAGCCGTTGACGGGCAGCGCGGCCCGCAAGACGCGCATGACCTGCGGCTCGTCCTCCACGACGAGGATCAACGGCCGGAGAGCCTCGGCGGCCGTGCCTTCAGGGTCCATCTTGGTCCGCGGACTCGTCCGGGGTGGCCGTCGGCGGCGGCCCCTCGACCGGGAGCGTGAAGCGCAGCGCGGCTCCGTGCGGCGAGAGGTTCTCGCCCCAGATCCGCCCCCCATGCGCGGTCACGATCGCACGACAGATCGCGAGGCCGAGTCCGAACCCCCGCTGCGGCGAGGGGCCGCGGTAGAACTTGTCGAAGATCCGTTCCTCGTCGCCACGGGGAAGGCCGGGCCCATCGTCCGTGAGCTCGACGAGCACCGCACCCCGCTCCGCGCGCGCGGCGATGCGCACGCGAGACGACGGCCCCGCATACTTGGCCGCGTTATCCAGGAGGTTGACGAGCAATTGCTCGACGAGCACCGCGTCCACGGGCACCAGGGGCAAGTCGTCCGGAAGCGACGCCTCCACGCGGGATGGGGCCAGGCGCGACTCCATCCGGGCCAGGGCCGAACCCACGACCTCTTCGAGAGGGAGCCAGTCCCGGCGGAGCCGCAAGGGTCCGGACTCGAGCCGCGTCATGTCGAGCAGGTTCGTGACCAGGCGGTTGAGGCGGTGCGATTCCTCCGCGATCGTCTCCAGCAGGTCGCGGCGCGTGTTCGCGTCCAGCGCATCGTCGCGCAGGAGGGTCGTGGCGGCCCCGGTGATGGCGGCCAGCGGCGTGCGCAAGTCGTGCGACACCGAGCTGAGCAGGGTGTGCCGCAGGCGCTCCCTCTCTGCCTCGGCTCGGGTCCGCTCCGCCGCCGCCGCCTGCTCGCGCACGCGCACGGCGAGGGTGCTGATGAGAAGGCCCACGGCCAGCATCACCGCGAAGGTCACCAGGAACTGCGTGTCGGCGACGGCGAACGTGAGGTGGGGAGGCACGAAGAAGAAATCGAAAGCGGCCACGCCGAGGCAGGCCGCGAGCGCGGAGGGTCCCCGGCCGCCGCGCACCGCAACCAGTGACACGCCGGCCAGGTACACCATGATCAGGTTCGCGTGGTCGAAGCGTCCGACCATCGCGCGGCACACGAGCGTGCAGGCGACGACGGTCGCGACGGCGGCGCCGTAGGCGCGGGCGGTCGCGCGCTGCGGCACACGCGCGCGACCTCGATCCTCGCTGTCCACCGCGCCCTTAGCCTATCGCACACACGCGCGCGTCCCGCGTCCGCGGCGGCGCCGGTGTAAACGCCGTATAAAAACCGGCGCGCCGGCCCTCGCGGCCATTGACCGCCGACGAACGCGACCCTACATTCGGATTGCCTAGATCACCGATGAGGTGATGCGGGGGAACCAACGGGCGCATGTTGCGCTCACGGGGCGTATCCGGGCGCAGGCCCGGTAGGGGAATCCAACCCCGAGCCCGTCAGCTCACCTCGCCGGCGATTGGATGCTCGTCATCGAAGCGCAAGTCGTTTCGCCTCCGCCTCCGCCTCCGCGGCCGCGGCGCGGCCGCCCACCGTCGTCGATCCAGCTGCCACCTCGCCGTCAGTGGTGGCGGATGTGGCTCGTGGGGCGGCCGCTCCCGACCGCGGACGCGCCGCACCAGGCCATCGGCAAGGCCGTGGGCCTCGCCGTCTTCGCGTCCGACGCGCTGAGCTCGACCGCCTACGCGACGCAGGAGATCCTGCTCGTCCTGGCCCTGGCCGGCACGGCGGCGTTCCACCACGTCTTCCCGATCTCCATCGCGATCGTCGCCCTGCTCGCCATCGTGACCATCTCGTACGAGCAGACCATCCACGCCTATCCGAGCGGGGGAGGCGCGTACATCGTCGCCCGCGACAACCTGGGCGAGCTCCCCGCGCAGATCGCGGGCGCGGCCCTCCTGACCGACTACATCCTGACCGTCTCCGTGTCCGTCTCGTCGGGAGTGGCGCAGCTGACGTCGGCGTACACCGCCCTCTTCGCGCACCGCGTCGCCCTCTCCGTCACCCTCGTGCTGGTGATCATGGTGATCAACCTGCGCGGGGTGAAGGAGTCGGGACGCATCTTCGCGGTGCCGACCTACTTCTTCGTGTTCGCGATGTTCCTCACCCTGGGCACCGCGTTCTTCCGGTACCTGACGGGCACGCTCGGCCACGTGACCGACCCCCCGGCCCTCGACGTGCGCCCGCAGCAGGCGGTCACGCTCTTCCTGCTCCTCCACGCCTTCGCCAACGGCACCACCGCCCTCACGGGCGTGGAGGCCATCTCCAACGGCATTCCCGCGTTCAAGGAGCCGCGCAGCCACAACGCGGGCATCACCCTCATCTGGATGTCGTGCATCCTCGGCATCCTGTTCCTCGGCATCAGCTATCTGGCGGGGCCCATCGGAGCCATACCATCCGAGGCGGAGACGGTGATCTCCCAGCTCGCCCGCACCACGTTCGGCGGCCGGGGACTCCCGTATCTGGCCACCATCGGCGCCACCACGATGATCCTCGTGATGGCCGCGAACACGGCGTACGCGGACTTCCCGCGGCTTTCCGCCCTGCAGGCCGCGGACGGATTCCTGCCGCGGCAGCTCACCTATCGCGGCAGCCGGCTCGTGTACTCGCGCGGCATCATGGTGCTGGCCGTCGCGGCTTGCGCGCTCATCGCGATCTTCAACGCGAGCGTCAGCCAGCTCATCCCGCTGTACGCGATCGGCGTGTTCACGTCGTTCACGCTGTCGCAGGCCGGCATGGTG
>DASTLK010000531.1:0-11825 GCA_035715025.1 Vicinamibacteria bacterium | reverse complement strand
CACCGGTCCCGCCAGCAGGAGGAGGGTCCGAATCCATGGACCGCCGGCCACGTAGCCTGAGCGGCCGTGCGTCATCGACCAGCCGAGGTACGCGACACAGAACGGCGCCAGCAGAAGCGTCTCAACCGTGAGGCCGATGAGGGCCCCCACGGGCGCGATCTTGCGCAGAAGGCCGTAGGTGCCGAACGAGAACGCGAGCACGAGCGAGATCCAGGGAAGCTGGCCTAGGTCGACGGCGAGCCAGGTGACTCCGGCCGCGGCCGCCACGACGGCAGCCTTCATGAGCGGCGTCAGCCGCTCGCCGAGCAGGACGATCCCGAGCAGCACGCTCACCAGCGGGTTGATGTAGTAACCGAGGCTGCTCTCGAGGATCCGCGAATACGTGACGGAGAAGATGTAGACGAGCCAATTGACGGCGATGAGCACGGTGCTCGCGCTGAGCACGAGGAGCGCGCGGCGGTTGCGCAAGGCCGCGGTGACCGCCCGCGTCTCCCCGCGGACGGCGATCACGACCGCGAGGACCACGAGGGCCCAGACCACGCGGTGGCAGAGGACCTCGACGACCGGTACCGTCTTCACCGCCTTCAGATAGATCGGGAAGACACCCCAGGCCCCGTACGCGGCGAGCCCCAAGCCCAGGCCGAGACGTCGCTCACGGCGGTCGTCGGGCACGCGGAATCATACGGCGTCACTTCCCACGGCTTGTTCGCGGCGGGCACGATAGACTCGCGGACGTGACCGCCTGGCGCGACGTCGCTCGGCCGCTCCGGCGAGCCGCCCTCGTCCTTCTCCTCACCAGCGCCTCCGCGCCCGCGCAGGAACGCCACCCGTTGCCCGTGCCCGACCTACCGGGCCTGAAGACGCTGAAGGGCGACTTCCACCTGCACACCGTGTTCTCGGACGGACAGGTGTGGCCGACCGTGCACGTGCAGGAGGCCTGGCGCGACGGGCTCGACGTGGTGGCCCTCACCGATCACCTGGAGTATCGGCCCCACTCCGCCGACGTCAGCCTGGACCTGCGGCGCCCGTATGCGGTGGCGCGCGAGCTGGCCGAGCAGCTCGGGATCATCCTCATCCCCGGGGCCGAGATCACCTGGCCGATCCCGGGCACGACGTCGCCTCTCCCCGTGGGGAGCGCGCATTTCAACGCGCTCTTCGTCGAAGACCCGGCCGCCCTGGCCAAGCCCAACCTGCTCGACGCCCTGCGCGCCGCGCATGCGCAGGGCGCGTTCGTGTTCTGGAACCATCCCGGCTTCATGGGCACGCTGGAGCCGCGCTGGCACGCGCACGTCGAAGAGGCGTGGCGGGAGGGGCTCTTCCAGGGAGTGGAGCTGGTGAACGGCGAGGACTTCTATCCCGCGGTCTACCCGTGGATCGAGGAGAAGAAGCTCACGATCCTGTCGAACAGCGATTACCACGTGCCCACGCCGCCGCGCGGCACCGGACCACGCCGGCCGGTGACGCTCGTCTTCGCGCGGTCCGCCGATGCCGAAGGCGTGCGCGAGGCGCTCGTGGCGCGCCGCACCGCGGCCTGGCTCGGCGACGACGTCTGGGGCTCCGAGGAGCACCTGCGCGGCCTGTGGAACGGCGCGATCGATGTCGCGCCCGCGCGACTCGAGGCGCGGCCCGGCCAGGCGGTCCTGCTCCGGCTCGGCAACCGGTCGGCGATCCCCTTCCGCTTGCGCGCCCTTCGCTCGCCCGCCTGGCTTCAGGTGGAGCCGGCGACGGCGCAGGCGGAGGCCACGTCACTGCTGCGCCTTCGCGTGGGCCGCGACGCCCCCGCCGGCGCGCACGATGCGGTGGTGGAGCTGGAGATCTCGAACCTCAGCACGGGTCCGGGACGCAAGCTGGTGGTCGGCCTTCCCGTTCCGCTGACCGTGCGGTGATGCCCGCGTACCTCTAGTCGCCGCGAAGCGCGATGGCGGGGCTGATCCGGGTCGCCCGGCGTGCGGGAAGGTAGATCGCGCCCGCGGCCGCCCCCATCAACACCGCGGCCACACCCACGAACGTCTCGGGATCCAGCGGCGTCACGCCGTAGAGGAGCGACGTCAACAGTCGCGTCGACCCCAAGGCCAGCGCGACACCGACGACGAGACCCACGAGCGTCATCCCCGCTCCGCTCGAGAACACGAGCCGCAGGATGTCGCGGGGCGTCGCGCCCAGGGCCTGGCGGACGCCGAACTCCTGCCGGCGCTGGCCCACGGCCTGGGCCATGACGCCGTAGATCCCGACGACGGCCAGGAAGAACGAGGTCAGCCCGAACGCCGCCACCAGCCACAGGGTCAGCCGGCGCGTGGCCGTCGCGGCCGCGGCCACGCTGTCGAGAGGCCGCACGTTCGTGAGAGGCAGCTGCGGATCGATCTCGGCCAACGCGCGGCGGATGGATTCGACGACCGACGGCAGCGCGAGGTCGGTCCGCGCGATCAGGAACATCCGCTGCGGGTACCACGTCTGGGCCTGCGGGAAATACAACGCGGGCACACTGCGCTCGTGCCAGGGCATGTCCTGGACGTCGCCGATCACGCCGGCCACCGTCCGCTCATTGCCCCACAGGTTCACGCGCGCGCCGACCGCGCCGGCCGGCGTCGTCCAGTACTTGCGCGCGGCCGCCTCGTTCATCAGGACCGCCAGAGGCGCGCCCTCCCCGTCCGACCCAGCGAGGTCGCGGCCGGCCAGGAGCGGCGTGCCCGTCGCGCGCAAGAAGCCCGCGGTGACGAAGTGATAGCGCGCCTCCGGCCCCTCGTCCTTCGCGGACGAGCGGCCCACGATGGAGAAGCTCGTGTTCTCGTCGTAGTTCGACCACGGCAGGTCCGAGCTGAAGGCCGCCTCGCGCACGCCCGGGAGCGCGCGCACGCGCTCGGCCGCGCGACGGAAGAACTCGCGGGACGCCGCCTCGTCGTAGAGGGCCGTCGGCAGCTCGATCGAGGCCGTCATCGCTCCCTGCGGCTGGAAGCCGGGATCCCGCGTGACCATGGACACGAAGCTGCGCAGGAGGAGGCCGCTCGAAACCACGAGCACGAAGGCGAGCGCCACTTCCGCAGCGGCCAGCGCGCGTCGCGTCCCTTGCTGCGCCGAGCCCGCGATGGCACGGCTGCCTTCCTTCAGCGCCTCCCCCGCCGTCGTCCGCGCGAGGCGCAGCGCCGGCGCGAGCCCGAACAGCAGCGCGCTCAGGACCGTCGCCCCCAGGGCAAGACCGAGCACCTGCGCGTCCACCGCGATCATCGACAGCCGCGGCATGTCGGCGGGCCCGAAGCGGGTGACGGCCCAGACCGCGCCATACGCGAGCCCGACGCCCAGCGCCCCGCCCATGCTGGCCAGCACCAGGCTCTCGATCAGCAGTTGGCGCGCGAGACGCCAGCGCGTGGCGCCCAGCGCCGCCCGCACGCTGATCTCGCGCGACCGTGCCACCGCTCGTCCCAGCATCAGGCCGGCCACGTTCACGCAGGCCAGCATCAGCACGGCCAGCGCCGCGCCGGCCAGGACGCCAAGCGTGGACCCGGCGGTGCCGACGATCTCGTCCTTGAGAGGCACGGCGCGCGGCTTCCAGGGACTCGGCGGCGCCGGGTATCGCGTCGCCGCGCTCGCGCCCGCCTGGCGCAGGTCCTCGTCCATCTCCGCCCGGCTCGCGTCGCGCCGCACGCGGCCGACGACGTTGTAGTAGTGCGAGAACCGGTACCGCGGATGCTCCTCGCGCGGCACCGCGAGCGGCCACCAGACGTCGACCGGTTCTCCGTGCCCGTAGGTCTGGTACGTCCCCCCGACGTGCTGGAAGCCTTCGGGCAGCACGCCCACGATGCGGAAGGGCCGTCCCGAGAGGCGCACCGTGCGCCCGACCGCGGCCGGATCGCCCTGGAAACGGCGCATCCACAACGTGTGGCTGAGGATCACCACGTCGGCGGCGCCCTGGACCTCGTCGCCCTGCGCGACGTCGCGGCCGAGCGCGGGCGGACGGCCGAGCAGCGTGAAGAACCCGGCCGAGACCCGCATCCCGCGGAGCTGTTCGGGCGGCTGAGCGTCGCCGAGCTGCAGGTCGCTGCGCCCGTAGGCGGCGATCCCGTCGAACGTCCGCAGCTCGGCGCGGTGGTCGCGGAAGTCCGCGGGCGAGAACGGGAAATGGGGATTGGTCGGCGCCTCCTCGAACAAACGGACGAGGCGATCCGGATCCGGATACGGCAAGGGGGCGACCAGGATGCCCTTGACCGCGCTCCAGATCGCGGCGTTGGCGCCGATGGAGACGGCCAGGGTCAGGGTGGCGGTGGCGGCGAAGCCCGGGGACCGCCGCAGGAGCCGGATCGCGTAGCGGAAATCATGGGACCACATGGCCCATTAGACGCCGCGCGGGACGATACGGTTGGCACCTTCAGGCGCGGTGGGAGCTCTCCCGCGGCCAGCCGAGCGACGCCAGCGCTTCCGCCTCTACGTCGTAGACGTCCAGGAACCGGTCCACACCGGTCATGGACAGCATCGTGTGCACGCGACGCTGGAGGCCGGACAGCCTCAGCGCGCCGCCGAGATCGGAGACGAGCCGGTGGATGTCCACCAGGCAGCCGATCGTCTCGCTGTCGATGTAGTTCACCGACTCCAGGTCGAGGACCAGCTTGCGCGTCCCGCCTTCGAGGATCGCCCGCACCTGCTCGAAGAACGAAGACAGGACGGGATAGGTCAGCTTGGCCGTCTTGACGCGCACGATGCAGGCGTCCCCAATGGGTTCCACCGCCATCTCCAGACCGGCCTCGTACGTGCGCGGACGGGGCAACGAAACGAATGTGGGGTTGATCATGGGTTCTATCTATCCTCTATAGATACGTCGAACGAGGGGCCGCGGGATCGACAGACTTCCGCTCTTTGCCTTATTTCACATGGTGGTTTCTAGAATCTTTCCCGAGCCGTTGGTGCCGCGGAGTCCTTGACCACCCCCGAACCTCGGCGGTAACGTCAGTGACTCGGCGCGCGGTGGCCGCGGGCCCGCAGTGAGGTGAGACAGCATGCCCCACATCTACGGAATCGAGGGTGACACGACGCGCCTCGCCGAACGCGCGGCGGAGATCACCCGCACCACCACGGCGCCCCACGCGCAGGACGTCGATCAACAAGCCCGTTTCCCCGAGGAGAGCCTGGCCGCGCTCGGCAGCGAAGGCCTGCTCGGCCTCTGCGTGGATGCCAAGCTCGGCGGCAAGGGCCAGGGACCACGGGCGTTCGCGGCTGTGGTCGAGGAAATCGCGCAGGGCTGCGGGTCGACGGCGATGGTCTATGTCATGCACGTCACCGCGGCCCAGGCCATCGCCGCCTCGGCGACCCTCAAGGACCGCGAGGCGCTTCTTCGGGACATCGCCAAGGGCAAGCACCTGACGACGCTCGCCCTCTCCGAGCGGGGCTCGCGGTCGCAGTTCTGGGCGCCCGTTTCGACGATGATCGCAAGCGACGGCGGGTTCCAGACCAGCGCGGCCAAGTCCTGGGTGACGGCGGCCGGGCACGCCGACAGCTACGTCTCGAGCGGACAGCAGCCGGGCGCCGCCTCACCCCTTGAATCCACGCTGTATCTCGTGCGACGCGGCGCACCCGGAGTCAAGGTCGCGGGGCATTTCGACGGCCTGGGCCTCCGCGGCAACGAGTCCGCCCCGGTGAGCCTCGATCAGATGAAGGTCTCGAACGGCGATCTCATCACCGCGCAGGGCCAGGGCGCCCCGGCCATGCTGGAAGTGATCCTGCCCTGGTTCGCGCTGGGTACGGCCGCCATGGCCAACGGCCTGTGCCGCGCCGCCGTGGGCGCGACCGCCGGCCATCTGTCCACCGCCGGTTTCGAGCACACCGGCGAGAAGCTGCGGGATCTGCCCGGGCTTCGGGCACGGCTTGCCCAGATGAGCGTGCGGACCGAGCAGTCACGCGCGCTGCTCGGCTACACGCTCGGGGAGGTCGAGCGGCCTTCGCCGACCACGCCCCTGTTCGTGCTTCAGGCGCGCCTGGCCGCCATCGAAGCGGCGGTGGAGGTCACGGATCTGGCCATGAAGGCCTGCGGCGGCGCCGCCTTCTCCAAGCACCTGCCCATCGAACGTCTGTTCCGCGATGCGCGCGCGGGCTGGGTGATGGCCCCCACCGCCGACCACCTCAACGACTTCGTCGGCCGCGCCCTCACCGGCCTGCCCCTCTTCTGAGCATGCCGGCACGCGCGCTGCTGATCGGAGCCGTCGCCTACGACCCGAAGGTCGTGACCATCTGGGAAGGGATCCGCGAGTACCTGGTCGGCCGTGGCGTTCCCGCCGACGTCGCCCTTTTCTCGAGCTACGAGCGCCAGGTCGAGGAGCTGCTCGCGGGCCACATCGACATCGCCTGGAACACGCCCCTCGCCCACGTGCGCGTGCAGCGTCGCACCGAGGGCCGCTCGCTGTCGCTCGCCATGCGCGACTCCGACCGCGACTTCACGGCGCGCATCCTCGCCCGCCGCGACGCGGGCGTGCGGACCCTCGCCGACCTGCGCGGCAAGAGGCTGGCCGTGGGCAGCCGTGACTCCACCCAGGCCCGCATCCTTCCTCTTCATTTCCTGCGCGCGCAGGGACTCGATCTGGGCGCGGTCGACCTCGTGCGCTTCGACACCGACCTCGGCAAGCACGGCGACACCGGGACGAGCGAGCTGGACGTGCTGGCCGCGCTCCAGGCAGGAGGCGCCGACGCGGGCGCGGTGGGCGACCTCGTCTGGGTCAACGAGCAGGCCGCCGGGCGCGTCGACCGATCGCGTATCGACGTGCTGTGGACGACGCCGGGGTTCGACCACTGCATGTTCGACGCCTTGCCGGACGTCGACGCCGGACTGGCCCGCGCCTTCCAGGAGGCGCTGTTTGCGATGAGCTGGGACGACCCCGCGCACCGGCGCATCCTCGAGCTCGAGGGCCTCAAGCAGTGGCTGCCTCCGCGCGAGGAGGGCTACGCGAGCCTCCGCGCGGCCCTGGGCGAGCAAGGCCTCTGGTGAACGCGCCCGTCGCCGTCCTGGCCGTGGACGGCGGCGACCTGGCCCTTGGCGGCGGACTGCTCGCGATCGCACGTCCCGCGCTCGACCTGCTGGAACCGGGCGGCGTGCTGGCGATCCTGTCCTCCGCGAGGAGCCTGCGCGACGACCTGCCCTCGTGGTGCCGGGTCGAGCGCCACGAGTACCTCGACCGCGAGACCCTGCCCGACGGACGCGACCGGCACCTCGTCCGGCGGGGCGCGCTGGGAGTGCCGCGGGGAGGAAAGGCGTGGGGGGTGCCGCTGCCCGTGCACGAGGGCCGTCTTCGCGCCGCGGATCTGCTGGCCGCGAGCCCGATGCCGGAGATCGCGGATCCCCATACGGGCTTCGCACCCCGCGGCGCGCGCGTCGAGCCCGGCGGACCCGCCTATCCGTTCACGCTGCTCGAGCACGTCCATGTGTCCCCGCCCGAGATCGGCGCCCTCTACGACCAGGCCGTGTCCGCGCAATGGGACCCGACCACCGCGATCCCCTGGCACACGGTGCGTCCGCTGCCACCCGTGCTCGAGCGCGCGATCGGTCAGGTGATGGGGTTCCTGGCCGAGAACGAGCTGTCGGCCCTCTACGTGCCGGCGCGCTTCCTTTCGCGCATTCATCCCGCCTACACGGAGGTCGCCCAGCTCCTGGCCACGCAGATGGCGGACGAGGCCCGCCATATCGACGTCTTCCTCAAGCGGGCGCGCGTGAGCGGCGGCTCTCCGGGCGTGTCTTCCGTGACGACCGCGCGCTCGCTGCTGTCGCTCATGGAGACCGCCGATTTCACGGAGGCGATGTTCCTCCTGTCCGTGCTCGGGGAAGGGACGTTCCTCGACCTGCTCCGGTTCATCGAGGACCACGCCCCGGACGAGGCCACCGCGGAGCTGACCCGCCGGGCGCGCACCGACGAGTCGCGCCACGTCCACTTCGGCCTCGCCCATGTCCGTCACGCCCTGGCCCACGATGCGAGTCTCTACGCGCGCCTGGAGGCCGCCGTCCGTCGTCGGGCCGCCAGCCTCCACGGCGCGGGTGGGGTGCCCCATGCCTTGCAAGACGCGCTCGTCGTCCTGGCCGCGGGCGGCGATGACCCGCGCACGATCGCGAAAGGCCACGACGCCTTTCGTGAGCTCCTCCAGACGATGGACCAGGGTCGGCGCCGCCGGCTCGAGCACGCGGGGTTCACCGCCGCCCAGGCGGCCACCCTGTCCGACCTGCACACTCCCAACTTCATGTAGCCCCGGTGCTGGCGGCTACTTCTCGAGCGAACTCCAGACCTCTCTCGAGATCGCCGCCATCAGCGCCGCGCTTTCCTTCTGTTCCTGGATGCCCCGCACGAGGATGACGAGCACGAACGGGCGCGGCCCGTAGACGATCGCCGCGTCGTGGTGGACCTTCGTGATGGTGCCCGTCTTGTGGGCGATGGGCGTGCCTTCCGGCACCCCGGCGGGGATCCCGTCGTTGAACTTCTGGCGCTTCAGGATGGCGACCATCTCGGCATCGGAGCGGGCACTCACCGCTTGCCCGCTGGCCAGCTTCTGCAGGAGCAGGGCCAGACCACGGGCCGTGGTCGTGTTGTTGAGGCCCTGGTCGAACGCCTTCTGATCCTCGACGCCGCGGCGGACGTTCACCCCGGTGGCGCCGAGGCGCGCGACCGTCGTCCGGATGTTGTCGACTCCTACCCTCTCGATCAGCAGGTTGGCCGCGAGGTTGCTGCTGACCGTGATCATCGCCTCGCACAGCTCGCGCAGCGTCATCGTCTTGCCGACCGCCTTGTAGACCTCCGCGTCCGAATCGTCTCCGACGCTGAGGTGATAGACGCTCCCGTCCACGATGCTGTGGAACTCGTTCACGATCGGCAGCGGGTCCTCGAGGCGCAGCTTCCCCGCTTCGGCCTGGCGGAAGAGCTCGATCATGACCGGGACCTTCATGGTGCTCGCCGCGTGGAACGTCTTGTCGGGCTCGACCATCACCGCGTCTCGTCCGTCCAGCGGCACGAGCACCAGGCCGACGTCTCGTCCTTCGGTGAGCGCGCGGACGCGTTCGAGGAGGAGGGAGTCCTGCGGAGGAGCCGGTGACGACAGCACGAGCAGGAGCAGCCAGGGCATGGGACAAGTCTAGCGGGTTGATGTAGAACTCGCGCTCGGGCCCCGTACGGAGGATCCTTGAAGCTCGCCGTCCCGCAAGAGGTGACGACCGGACACATCCTGACCCGGCTCCGCTCCGACCGTCCATGATCGGAGGGCAAATGAAAGCCGTCCTCTACGAGAAGTACGGGCCCCCCGAAGTCCTCGAGCTGAGGGAGATCCCGAAACCCTCCCCCAGGGACCACGAGGTCCTGATCAGGGTCCACGCGACGACGGTGACCGCCGCGGACTGGAGGCTCCGCTCCCTGTCCGCGCCGAAGGGGTTCGGGCTGCTCATGCGGCTGGCGCTGGGGCCTTCGAGGCCGCGACGCCCCATCCTGGGAGCGGAGCTGTCCGGGGAGATCGAATCGATCGGCGCCGCCGTCTCCAAGTTCAAGGTCGGAGACAAGGTCTTCGCGGGCGTCCTGGGCTCCTACGTCGAGTACAAGTGTGTGCATGAAGACGGACCGCTGGCGCTCGAGCCCACGAACCTGGGCTACGAAGAAGCGGCCGCGCTTTCCTTCGGCGGCGTGACGGCTCTGACCGTCGTCCGGAAGGGAAGGATCCAGAGCGGCGAGAGCGTGCTGATCAATGGCGCCTCCGGCGCGGTGGGCACCGCGGCCGTACAGCTCGCCAAGCACCACGGCGCGAGGGTGACGGGAGTGTGCAGCACCCTCAATCTCGAGCTCGTGAAATCGATCGGAGCCGAGCAGGTGATCGACTACACGAGAGAGGACTTCACGCGGAGCGGCGAGACCTACGACGTCATCGTCGACAACGTCGGCAATGCGCCCTTCTCCCGGGTCAAGGGCTCGCTGAAGGAGGGGGGACGCCTCCTGCTGGTGGTCGGTACGTTGTCCGACATGCTCCTGGCGCCCCTGGTATCGCTGGGGAGCGGCAAGAGAGTCGTCCCCGTTCCCGCACGTCCGAAGGCGGAGGACTTGCGCTTTCTCGCCAGCCTGGCCGAGTCGGGATCGTTCAAGCCCGTCATCGATCGGCGCTATCCGCTCGAGCAGATCGTCGAGGCGCACCGGTACGTCGATACGGGCCGTAAGCGCGGGAACGTCGTCGTGACCCTCTGATGGCGAAGGCTACCGCCTGACTGCGATCGCCTGGAAACGCGTCGACGCCGCGGGTCTCGAGCGTTTCGAGATGCGGCGGGACGCCGAGGCCTGGACGCTGCACGGCACCATCCTGTTCGTGCACGAAGGGGCCCCGTTCGAGGCGCGCTACGAAGTGCGCTGCGATCAGGCCTGGGTCACCCGCGCCGTCGCCGTCGATCTGCGCGGACCGGAGGGCGAGCGCTCGCTGCGTCTCACCGTCGAGGACGGGCACTGGTCCGTCGACGGTGTCGAGCGCGAGGCCGTCCGCGGCTGCGTCGACGTCGACCTGGGCTGGAGCCCCTCGACGAATACTTTGCCCATACGCCGGCTCGATCTCGCCGTCGGAGACACCCGGGCGGTGACCGCCGCCTGGGTGCGGTTCCCGGAGCTGACCCTCGAACCGCTGCCCCAGGAGTATCGCCGCCTGGCCGAGCGGCGTTACCGATACTCGAGCGCGGGCGGCCGCTTCGTCGCCGAGCTCGAGGTGGACGAACAGGGCCTGGTCACCACCTACGGGCCGATCTGGGCGCGCGCCTAGGCTGACAGTCCCAAGAATCCTCACTCGCGGTCGCTACACTCGCTTCGAGCCGGCGAAAGCCGTTGCGGTCCCCCCGCATTGGTCGTACCGTACGCGTGGTACGCGACAAGGAGGCTTCCCTTGTTCACCAAGGCGTCGGCCGAGGACCTCCGGGCGGTGCTCGCCGCCTTTCGAATCGTGAAGAACGGCTCCTGGCCCCAGCTCTTCGCGGCGATGGATCGTCGCGCGTCACATTGGCCGCTGGCCGGCGAGGCGGAGCTCGCGGCGGAGCTCGAGAGCTACCTGAAGGATTCGGACGCGCCGGACATGGCGGTCCGGGTGTTCTGGAAGCTCGGGACCAAGTTCCTCTTCGCGGGCTGCAACGATCGCTTCGCCCGCGACGGGGGCGTCGCCGCCTCTGCGCTGATGGGCATGGACGATTTCGATTCGCGGCTGCCGTGGACCGGACAGGCGTCCAAGTATCGCGCGGACGACATGGAAGTCTTCGCGGCGAACATGCCCAAGCTCGACATCCTGGAACGCCAGAAGTCCTCCTCGGGCGAGGTCTTCTGGGTGCGCGTCGGGAAGGCGCCGATCCTCGCCAAGGCCGGCGGCGCGCAGGGCATCCTGGGCATGTACGACATCCTCGACGACAAGACCGCGAGCAAGCTCTTCATCGAGCGCGCGGCCCGGGCGCCCAAGCGCTGAGGGCCGGACTCATCTCGAACCGGGCGGCGGGACGGCGGGAATCCCGCGCGGCGTTCGCCCAGTCGTTCGAAACGGCCGCCGGCATTTTCGCCGCCGTCGCCATCGCCGGGGCCATCGTGGCCGTGGTCCTGTTGCGAGACGTGCCCGCACGCCCCGAGCCCGAGGGCGACACGCAGCTCCAGCCCGAAGGAGCCGCGTGATGCCCCCCCTCGATCTTCTCAACCTCCTCTGGACCCTTTGGCTCATCGGTTGGCTGGTCGCCGCGCGATGGACGGCCAAGACGGTCGTGCGCCAGTCCGTCGCCGCGCGCCTGACGCACGGACTGCTCGTGTCGGCGGGCGCCCTGCTCCTCTTCGGCCGAGCGGGGACGCTCGGCTTCCTCATCCGCCCCCTCTTCC
>DASTLK010000530.1:0-5771 GCA_035715025.1 Vicinamibacteria bacterium | reverse complement strand
CTTGGCCGCCGCGCGCGCGGCGCGATCCTTCCTCGCCGACCTGCGCTCGTTCCAGCCCGACCTGCTGCATCTGAACTATGCGGGGGGCAGGCTGGGGACGATGGCCACCCTGTCACAAGTCCGCCCCCTGGTGGTCACGGTCATGGGCGGCGACGTCCTGGCCGATCAGCACCCTGGCGGCTTGTCTCGGCTGGAACGCCGCGCGACGAGGCGTATCCTCGAGCAGGCCTCGATCATCTTGGTCAAGTCGGAGGCGCTGCGACGCGCCCTGGACGGGTTCGGTGACTTCGCGGCGCGGGCGCGGACCGTGCGCTGGGGTGTCGATCCCGCTTCCTTCCGTCGAGATGACACACGTGCGGCCGAGCTGCGTCGCACCCTCGGGCTGGCGCCGACAGACCGCGTCGTGCTGAGCCCGCGCCTTCTTCAACCCCTCTACAACATCCACCTCGCCGTCGAGGCGATGCCACGGATCCTGGCCGCGGTCCCGACGGCGCTGCTCCTCGTCACCGAGTACCAGGCGGACGAGGCCTACGCTGCCCGGTTGCGGCGGCTGGCCGCCGAGATCGGCGGTCGAGTCCGCTTCATCGGCCGCATCGATCACACCGCAATGCCGGCCCTGTACAGCCTCGCCGAAGCCGTGGTGAGCATTCCGTCGTCGGACGGGCTGCCTCAGTCGTTGTTCGAGGCGATGGCGTGCGGAGCCCCGATCGTGCTGGGCCGTCTGCCCGTGTACGAGGAGGTCGTGCGGGACGGGACGCAGGCGCTACTCGTCCCGCTCGAATCGTCCGCCGTCGCCGACGCCGTGCGCCGCCTCCTGTGTGAGCCGGGGCTCGGGGCCGGCCTCGCCGCGCGCGCCCGCGACACGGTATGCGCCGAGGCAAACCTCGAGCGGGAGGTTGGGCGCGTCGAACAGTTCTACCGGGAAGCGCTGGCCGCCCCGATCCCCGCCCGGAGCCCGGCCTCGCGCGCTCTCGACGCCCTTGGACTGCTCGTCCGGTGACGGTGTTGACCCGTTTTCCCACCGCGTCCGAGAATGTCACGCCATGTGCGGCATAGCCGGGATCCTGCGCGGCGACGGGGCGCCGGTGGCGGTGGAGGCGCTCCAGGCGATGGCCGGCGCGATCGCGCATCGCGGCCCGGACGACGAGGGTTTCCATCGGGATGGTCCTTTGGGGCTCGCACACCGCCGCCTGTCGATCCTGGACCTCTCGTCGGCCGGACATCAGCCGATGTCCAACGAGGACGGTACCGTCTGGCTCGTCTACAACGGGCAGCTCTACGGCTTCGAGCCCGTCCGGGAGTGGCTGCTTGGAAGGGGCCATCGCTTTCGTTCACGCACGGACACCGAGGTCCTGCTGCATCTCTACGAGGAGAAGGGCGACGCGCTCGTCGAGGACATCGACGGCATGTTCGCCTTCGCGCTCTGGGACGCGAAGCGGCGCCGCCTGCTGCTCGGGCGCGACCGCGTCGGCATCAAGCCCCTCTACTACTTGCAGACGGGTACGACGCTCGTTTTCGCGTCCGAGATCCGCGCTCTCCTCGCCGTTCCCGAGGTCTCGCCCCGCCCTGACGCGCGTGGGCTCATCCACTTCCTCTATCAATCGAGCATGCCCGGCGGCGTCTCCGCCCTCGAAGGGGTGCGTCAAGTCGCGCCCGGCCACGTCCTGGCCGTCGAGGCCGGCCACCATCGGGAAAGCCGCTACTGGGCCGTCCCCCACGAGGTCGGTCCGGAGCCGAGTCCAGCGGAGGCGGCGGATTCCCTCGGCGCGCACCTGGGCGCGGCGGTAGGTTCCCACCTCGTGGCCGACGTCCCCGTGGGCGCGTTCCTGAGCGGAGGGCTCGATTCCACCGCGGTGACCCTCCTGGCCCGCCGCGTGTGGGAGGGACCGTTCCACACGTTCTCGGTCCGCTTCGACGGCCCGGCCGCCTACGACGAAGGACAGGCGGCGGCGGAGACTGCGGCCGCCCTGGGCACCGTTCACCACGAGCTGCGCGTCGGCTCCGAGACCCTGGACACGCTGCCCGCGTTGTTGACGTCGTTCGACGAGCCCTTCGCGATCTCTTCGGCGGTGGCACTGCGTCACCTCGCGCACTTCGCCCGCGCCCACGTGAAGGTGGTGCTCACCGGCGACGGCGCGGACGAGATCCTCGCCGGCTATCCGTGGCGGCACGAGCCGGACTGGGGAACGGGGGCCGGCTTGCGCAGCCGCGCCCGCGGTCTGGCTCTCATGGCGGCACGCAGCGCGCGCGGAGCGGCGGCCACCGGCCCGGGGTTCGCGGGCCAGCTCCGCTCCCGCCTCGGACGGCTCGGCCATGCCGACGAGCGGTACGCGGAGCTCGTGTGCGCGTTCACGCCGGAGGAGATGCAGCGCCTGCTCTCCCCGGATCTCGCTCCCCTCGCCCGCGCGGTGTGGGAGGAGTCGCCGATCCGGCGCGCCTACCGCGAGGAGCAGGGTCCCGACGAGGTGAACCGGCGGCTGCGCACGGACCTCCGGACCACCCTCGTCGACGAGATGCTGACGAAGGTGGACCGCATGACGATGTCCGCCGGACTCGAGGCGCGCGTGCCCTTCCTGGACCGACGAATGGTGGAGTGGTGCCTCGGCGTGCCCGGCACGCACAAGATCGCGCGCGGAAGCGGGAAGCGCCTCTTGCGGCGCGCCCTCGAAGCCTCGCTCCCGAAGGCGGCGGCGCGTCCCAAGCACGGCTTCGACGTGCCCCTCGGCCCTTGGCTGCGCGGCCGTGGCCGCGAGTGGCTGGGGGACACGCTTTCCCCGGCCGCGCTGCGCCGGCGCGGCCTCGTCCGTCCCGAGGTGGTCGAACGGATCGTCCGGACGCACCTGGCCGGCCGTTGCGATCACTCACGAAAGCTGCTGACCCTGGCCGTCCTGGAGATGTGGCTGGCCGAACACGAGCACACACCGGCGTGGCGCGCGGCGCCGGCACCGGCCGCGCTCGCGGGAGCCTGACCACGTGCCCGGCGAGCCGCCGCGGCGACTGCTCTTCGTCATCAACGACCTGGCCCGGGCAGGCGCGGAGACGCAGCTCGTCGAGCTGGCCCTTCGCCTCGACCCGCGCCGCTTCGACCGCCGTATCGTCCTCCTGAAGGAGCGGAACGACTTCGCGGACCGGTTGTCCGCGTCCGGTATCGAGGTCCTGCCGCTGCGGCGTCGCGGGTGGTGGGACATCAGGATGCCCTGGCGGCTATGGCGGGTGATACGGGCGTGGCGGCCCGATGTCGTGCATTCGTTCCTGTTCCTGTCGAACGCGGTGACGGCGCCGGTGGCGCGCGCGGCCGGCGTCCCGACGCTCATCCTCTCTCAGCGGTGCTCGTACGAAGCGACGGTGCCGCCGCGCTGGCGCCGGATCGCCCGCTGGACGCATCGCCTGGCCGACCGCGTGGTCGTGAATTCCCGGGCCGCTCTCGAAGAAGAACGGCGGGCGGGCGCGCGCGCGGACACGACGATGCACATCCCGAACGGCGTCGACGTCCCCGAAGACGGACCGCCCACGCGCGCGTCCCTCGGCCTGCCGGAAGGGCCTCTCGTCGTCGCCGTGGGCCAGCTCGAGGAGATCAAGGGGCACCGCTACCTCGTCGAGGCCTGGCCGGAGGTGGTGCGCGCGCATCCGGCGGCCCGGCTCGTCCTCGTGGGGGACGGGCCACGTCGCCTCGCGCTGCAGGAGCAGGCCCGCGGCCTCGGCGTCGACGGCTCCGTCGTCTTCCTGGGTTTCCGCCCCGACGGACGTCGGTACGCCGCGGCGGCGGACGTCGTCGTTCAGCCCTCACTGACGGAGGGTATGCCCAACGCCGTGCTGGAAGCCATGGCCGCGAAACGGTCGGTGGTCGCGACACGGGTCGGCGGCGTGCCCGACTTGATCGAGGACGGAGAGACGGGACGGCTCGTGCCGCCCGCCGACGCCCGTGCCCTCGCCGCCGCCATTGCCGGCCTCCTGGCCGACCGAACGGAACGCCTCCGCCTGGGAGGCGCCGCCCGGGCACGGGTCGGGCGCGAATTCTCCGTGGAAGTGGTGCGCAGGGCGTTCGAAACGCTCTATCTGTCGGGCGGGGGGGCGCCAGAAGCAAGCTTGCATAGGAGCAGCCCCGCCGCGCCGAAGAGCACCGGCCCCACCATCACACCGTAGCGGGGGCTGGAATAGGCCACGACGTGGGCGAGCTGCTCGCCGAACACGATCACCGGGGCGACCAGCTCGTCCCATGTCTTCCGTCGAGCCGCCTGCAGCGTCAACAGCGCCGCGGCCGCGAACAGCGCGACGTTGACCGCTGTGAGCACGAGGTACGCGGGCGGAAACGTGCCCGTGCGCGCGCGTCCGGCCCGCACGGCCCAGGTGCGGGCGGGCAGGGTGAGCGACCGACGCGTTCGGCGACGACGCGGCCCACTACGAACGCTGCGGCGCGGCCTGACTCCCGCTCTCCACCTCGCGCTCCGGACGGGGCAGGGTCCACACTCGGAAATCTCCGAACATCCGCATCTCGGCTGAGGCGAGATCTGCGGCGAGCGCATCGTTGATGGCCGCGGAGCGGGCGACCACGTAGGCGAGGCCGTAGCGAGTCCTCATGTCCGCCACCGAGAGGGCAAGGCGTGGGTAGACCGGCTCCAAACACCGGAACCCGAACCCGTGCCCTCCGAACAATACGGGCTGCCCCGTGCGATACGACAGCTCGTCATACAGGTTCTGCGGCAGGCACAAGACGGGTCCGTGGGTCGCACCGCGCAGGAATGCCAGCAGCGTCTCCCAGCCATCCTCGTCGTTCGGGCGCCGCGCACCCAGCGCACGCAGCCGGAGCGCGAGGGCGGCGCCGTCGAGGGCGACGGCCGCCCCCCAGGCAACAGGCCACCACCACCTCGCTCCGTGTATGCGCAAACCCCACAACAGCGCGGCCGGGAACGCAGCGTTGTAGAGATAGAGAGAGCCCGCGCCCAACGCGCGGAGTGGACCACCGAACGTCGTCAAGACGGCCCAGAGCAGGGAGCAGATGAGCCAGACCTCCACGGCCCTCTCCGCGCGCGAGCCCGAGGCGGCGAAGGACGCGACGCACAGGCCAGCGATCACCCACGTGCCCGGCGCGGCCGCTACCAGCCGCCGCAGGTGCGCGGCGACGCCCTTCATCCCAGGGTAATGGAGACGGGCGGGGGTGATATACCCCGGCTCGCCGTAGATCGACGACTCGCGGACGGGGTCCGCGTGCAGCCACGGCCAGTTGCGGCACCAAAAGGCCACGATATCTCCGTGGGCCCGAAGGACGCGAGCGTAGAAGCCGCCGCTGCCAACCCACGCGAGGACGACAGCTGCCGGCATTAGACCGGCCAGGAGAGGATCACGGGTCGCCCCCACCGCGATCAGCCAGAGGAATACGAGGAGCTGGGTGGCCATCTTGTGGGACAGAAGCACCAGCGCGCCGGCGACGATGGCGACGGCCCACGCCCATGCCGGGCCTCCGCTGGAGGCCCAGAATGCAGCCACCAGGCCGGTATCCAGCAACAGCGCGCCCAGGGCTCGCGGGTTCATCTGGACGTTGTAGAGGGCCAGGACCGGCGATACCGCATAGGCCAATCCCGCCGCGCCGACCGCCGCGACGTCGGAACCCACCAGCCCCGCGACGACGGCGAGGAGGAGGGCGATCCGTGCCAGCTCGAGGGTCCCCATGACGGCGGACTCGAGAGTCCTGGCCCTGCGCCCGGCTCCCAAGGCGACCAAGAGCCCAGGGAACAGTGGCGGGTACCACTGCTTCAGGTCGAGCAGGTACTGTG
>DASTLK010000529.1:0-5787 GCA_035715025.1 Vicinamibacteria bacterium | reverse complement strand
TCGGCGGGCGAGCTCGGGCGCCGCCGCGGGCTCGAGCAGGTCGGCTTCTGGCGCAAGATCCTCGAACATCCGAGCTACGACGCCTTCTGGCGGGACCAGGCGGTGGACAAGGTGCTGGCCGCCCAGCCCCTGAAAGTGCCGGTGATGCTCGTGCACAGCCTCTGGGACCAGGAGGACATCTACGGCGCGCCCGCGGTCTACAAGGCCATCGAGCCCAAGGACACGGGCAACGACAAGGTGTTCCTCGTCCTCGGCCCGTGGCATCACGGCCAGGAGATCGCGGACGGCAGCACGCTGGGCGCGCTCCGATTCGGCAGCGACACCGCGCAATACTTCCGCCGGGAGATCCTTCGCCCGTTCCTGGATCAGTACCTCAAGGAGGGCGCGCCCAAGGCCGACGTCGCGCCCGTCTCCGCGTTCGAGACGGGCACCAACACGTGGCATCGCCTGCCGGCCTGGCCGGCGGGCTGCGCGAGCGGCTGCGCCGTCCGGCCCACGCCCCTGCATCTCGCCGCCGGCCTGAAGCTGACCTTCGCTCCGCCCAAAGCGGGCGACGCCGCCTTCGACGAGTACGTCTCCGATCCGGCCAAGCCCGTGCCCTTCCGCGCGCGCCCCAACCAGCCCATCGGCTACGACAACGGCCTCACCTGGCCCGATTGGCTCGTCGACGACCAGCGGGAGGCCTCAGGGCGCCCGGATGTGCTCGTGTTCACGTCCGACCCCTTGACCGCGCCGGTCAAGATCAGCGGGACTCCCGTCGTGAACCTCATCGCCTCCACCTCCGGCACCGATTCCGACTGGGTGGTCAAGGTCATCGACGTCTACCCGGACGAGGTCGCCGGCCAGCCCGCCATGGGCGGGTATCAGCTCATGGTCTCGGCCGACATCTTCCGCGGGCGCTACCGACAGAGCCTCGAGACGCCGGCGGCGATCCCCGCGGGCGAAGCACTCCTCTACCGCTTCGCCCTGCCCAACGCGAACCACGTGTTCCGGCCCGGGCATCGCATGATGGTGCAGGTCCAGTCGAGCTGGTTCCCGCTCTACGACCGCAATCCGCAGACGTTCGTGCCCAGCATCTTCTGGGCGCAGCCGCAGGACTACCGGAAGGCGACGCAGCGGATCTACCACGCGCCCGGGCAAGCGAGCTTCGTCGAGCTGCCGATCGTCGAGCGACGCTAGCCCTGCGAGCGGTCGACGGCCTGCCCAATGGCCGTGGCCAGGTCCGAGAACGTGACCGGCCCCGCCAGCACGTCCGCGAAACCCGCGCCGCGAGCGACTTCGTGGAAGGCGGCGTCGGCCGAAGACAACACCGCGACCGCGGGCATGCCGAGGTCCTCGCGTCGGAGTTCGCGCAGGAGCGCGTGGGCGCCGTCCGCGACCGCCCGCAGTTCGCACACGAGCACGTGAGGATGGAAGATCCACGCCGCTTCCACCGCTTCCCGCGTCGAGCTCGCGGCCCGGACGTCCGCCCCCAGCGCGGATAGGAGCATGGTGAACCGCTCCACCTGGGCGGGACCGTCGCCGATGACGAGGACGCGAATGCCGTGGAGGCCGTCCGTCGGCCTGGGCGCGTCGGGGCGGCGGGGCTGGCGGCGCAGAGTGAGCGCGGTGGCGGTCAGGCGCATGGCCTGACGGCGCAGCTCCAGGCTCTTGTTGACGAGCGACTCCGACCGCGCCGTCGAGCTGCGCAGCTCCGCCAGCAGCGCGCGCGCCACCGCGGTCGCTTCCCCGATCGGGCCGGCCGCGGCGCCCGCGAGGTCGTTGTCGCGCGCACGGCCGGCGGCGGCCATCGCCGCTTCGATCGCATCCTCCACATAGCCTTTTGCGGCGGCGTCGAGGCGATCCGCCTCCGCCTCGTGCAGGAGGCTGAGCAACCGGTCCAGCACACGGTCGAGGGCGACGAGCCCGGGCTGCGGGCTCGGGTCTTCGATATCAGATTGCATAGTCGTGGCTACCCCAGCGCAGGGCGATGGAAACACGCAGGCCGGCACCAAGTCAATGGCCCGCCCGTCAGCGGCTGGGGGCGGGCAGGGTCAGCCGCGAGCGGCCGGAGGCGAGCGGCCGCCGTACCTCACCCCAGACGAGGTCGCCCTCCACTCCGTCGGGCAAGCGGACGTCCGCGTCGAGCTGGCCCGCTCTCACCTGCCAGCTCACGGCGATCTCCCCGCGCGGATGCGGTATCGACCCCGCCGCGCGGGTCAAGCGCCCCGGGAACGGACGGAGGATCACGCGACGGAAGCCGGGCCCGGCGGAGTCGATGCCGAGGACGGTCCGGAACAGCTCGAAGTTCGGGCTCGCACCCCAGGCGTGGCAGTCGGAGCGCACGTCCGGCTCATTCGTCTCCGCCCACGTCGTGAGCCCTTCGGCCAGCATCTGCCGCCACGGGCCGAGGAGGTCGAGGTAGCGGTCGCCCAGGCCGACGCGATTGAGGGCGGCATGCAGGTAATGGCGGAAGTAGATCGAGCAGGGGACGAGCGAGGCATCGGACAGCACGCGGTCCATGACTGTGCGCGCCTGTTCGCCCTCGACCACTCCGGCGAGGACGGCCAGGACGTTCGCGTGCTGCGAGAACTGCGTGCGCGCCGGCGTGTCCGCGAAGAGACCACGCGTGGCGTCCCAATAGCGGGCCGGGATCGTCGCGCGCAGGCGCGCGCACGCCTCGCGCAGCTCACCCGCGCGGGCGGCCGAGCCGACGGCCTGCTCGAGATCGGCCGCCTCACCGTAGGCGAGAAGGAGCTGCAGGTCGAGGGAGGCCGACGAGCCATCCCCCGGCGGCACGCCGCGCGGCCACGCCCGCGCCCAGTCCAGGAAGTTCCACCAGGGGACCGGCCCCAGCGACCCGTCCGGTCCTTGCCGATCCGCGAAGAACGAGAGCACGGAGCGCACCCCCGGCAGCATCTGCCTCACGAAGGCCGGATCGTCCTGGTAGCGCCAGTAGTCGTGGACCATCCCCACCCACCACAGCGAGAAGGGCGGGATGTACTGCTGCAGGCGCGTGGGCGCGCGGCTCTGGGTGAGCCCCTCGGACGTCCGCGAATGGTCGAGCTGCTCGATGGCGTTGCGCACGAGGCGGCCATCGCCGGTCATGTAGAGCGAGACGAGGGCCTGGATGCGCGTGTCGCCCGCGTACTGGAGCTGCTCGTAGTAGGGACAGTCCATGTAGGACTCGTGCGCGCACAGCCGCGCCGTGCGCCAGCCGACTTCGAGGATCCGGTCCAGCTCCGTCACGCCGGCGTCGAGCCGCGCCCGTGCCGTGAACGGATAGCCGGTGGCCACCGCGGACAGGTCCTCCACCGTCACCGGCTCTTCCGCCGTCTCGACCTCGAGCTGGACGTAGCGGTACGTCCGCCACCACAGCGGCCGGAACCTTCGCTGGGCGCCGCCGTCCGCGACGAAGACGTCGCGCGCGCCGCGCAGCTCCTTGCCCTCGACCTCGTCGCGGTTGCCCTTGACCTTGGTGCCCGGCTCCAGGAGCGCCTCGGCGTAGCGCAGGGTGATGGTGGCTCCGCGACCACCCGACACCGTCAGCTCCGGATAGGCCGTGGTGAGGTGGTCCTGATCGAGCAGCACGGCCGCTTTCGCGCGCGGGGGGACGACGAAGGGCGCGGGCGTGCGCGGAAACGACGCGGGGACGGTGAGGCCGGTCGTTCGGCGCGCGCGCGCGAAACGAATCGGCGCTTCCTCCATCGCGGGAATGGAGCGCGGGACGAGCATCCAGCGGCTCGGCGCATCGACCGCATCACGCGCGCTTCCGACCGGACCTTGCTGGGCGGGTTCCCATCTCGCGTCGTCGAACTCCGGCTGCTCCCAGCCCCAGGGGTACGCGGCCGCGTCCACCCGATCCCCCGGCCCCGCGACGTAGTACTGGTTGTGGATCTCGGCGGGCACGATGGGCAGCGGCGTGTAGGCCTCGTTCCGTACCGCCCTCCAGCTCCGGTCGGTGCGGACCATCGTCTCGGCCTCGCCCGCGCCCTGCAGGAGGAAGCCCGTCTGCTGCGTGATCTGGGCCTGCGGCGCGTGGACGCCGAAGTTCCAGACCACGGCCGCGAGCACGTTGCGGCCGGCGCGGAGATGAGGCGCGAGGTCCACCGTCTCGTAGCGCCAGTGGTACAGGTCGCCGCGCGCCGGACCCCAGGCGACGCGCTCGCCATTCGCGAAGAGCTGATAGCGGTTGTCCGCGGTGATGTGGACGAGGAAGCTTCGGGGACGTTCGCCGAGCTCGAACGTGCGCCGGAAGTGATAGACGCCGTAATCGAAGGGCGGCGCGCCCGGCACGGAGATCCAGCGCGCGGTCCAGGCGGGCGCGATCTCCACGCCGTTGGCGGTGGTGGCCAGGAGCGGAAGGAGCACGGCGGCGGCGGTGAGGAGGCGCATGAACGCATACTAATGTCCAGACTCCGCGAATGTCCTGACCCGGTTGGCCGACCGAGAGGCTCGATGGGAGCGAGCCCGAGCACGTGCACGAGAGATGTCATCCACCGGGTGCCTCCGGGTCGCCGCCGAAATCGTCCATGCTCTTGAACTCCGATCCTCCTCTTGACGCGCCCACCCCTCGCGATGTATATCCTCGTCATATATGTCGAAGACAGATATGGACCGAGAGCTCAAGAAGGGCAGCACCGAGCTGCTCATCCTGTCCCTGCTCGAGGCGCGGCCACGGCACGGCTACGACATCGGCCGGCAGATCGAGTCGCGCAGCAACGGCGTGGTCCAGCTCCACGTCGCCTCCCTCTACCCGCTGCTCTATCGCCTGGAGAAGCGCGGCTGGGTGGCCGGGCGCTGGGTAGAGCGGGCGGGCGAACGGCGCCGCCGCTACTACCGGCTCACCGCCGCCGGGCGCAAGGTGCTGGCCGGCCAGAAGGACACCTGGCGCGCCTTCGTGGCCGCGGTGAACCGCGTGGTGAGGACGGCCCATGCGTGAGTGGCGGAGCGCGGTCCGGGAGCGGCTGGCCCCGCTGCGCCTGGATCCCCACCAGGAAACGGACGTCATCGAGGAGCTGGCCCAGGAGCTGGAAGAGCGCCAGGCGCGAGCCCTGCGCGACGGGCGCAGCGAGGACGAGGCGGAGGCGCTGGTGAGTCGCGAGCTCGCTTCCGAGTCCTTCTCCGCCGAGATCCGGGCCGCCCTCGCGTCGCCGGCGGCGCGAACCGCCCCCGACGCCGGCCTGGCAGAGTCCGGTCGTCTCTTCAGCGGCTTGCGGGAGGACCTCCGCTACGCGGCGCGGCTGCTCGTGAAGAGCCCTCTCTTCACGCTGGCCGCCGTGGCCTCCCTCGGCCTCGGAGTGGGCGCGAACACCACGATCTTCTCGCTCGTGAACGAGGTGCTGCTCCACCCGCTGCCGGTCCACGAGCCGAGCCGCCTGGTGTCCGTGTTCACCACGGACGCGAAGAACCGGGAGCGGTTCCAGGGATTCATGGCCACGTCCTATCCGAACTTCCGCGACTACCGCGAGCAGGCCGCCAACGTCTTCAGCGGAGCGACCGCCACCGTCTTCGTGCCCCTGAGCCTCACCAGCGGCGGGACACCCGAGCAGGTCTTCGGCGAGCTGGTGACCGGCAACTACTTCGACGTGCTGGGCGTCCGCGCCGCCGTCGGCCAGACCTTCTCCTTCACCGCCGCGGAAGACCTGCAGCTCGGCGCCCATCCCGTGGTCGTGCTGAGCGACGGCCTGTGGAAGCGCCGTTTCGGCGCGAATCCCTCCATCGTCGGCAGCGCGATCGAGCTCAACCGCCAGCGCTACACCGTGCTCGGCGTGGCCGCGCCAGGCTTCCGCGGCGTGAACGCGCTGG
>DASTLK010000528.1:0-5149 GCA_035715025.1 Vicinamibacteria bacterium | reverse complement strand
CGAATGGCCCGACGTGCGGCGCCACCTCGAGCTGCGGCTGGAGCGGCGCGCGCCCCCCGGCTGACGGCGCCCTCGATCGCTGGGAGCTCGTGGGTGCGGACGGTGGAGGGGAACTCCTAGACGTCGGGACCGGTCACTGGGACGGCGCACAGATCTTCACGAGCCGCTCCCCCAGCGACGCCGTGAGGTGGTCCTCGCGCGGGAAGCCGTGGCCGAGGTGCTGGCGGAACCCTTCCGCGTACTTGACGCCGGCGCGGCCGAAATCGCGGGCGCGGTCCGCGCCCACCCGGCGCATCCAGAGGAGGTATTCGTCCTCGCCGTGCTGGTCGCGCAGCCAGGAGCGCTGCGACTCGTGCCGGGCCAGCATCTCCTCCTTGAGGTCCACGCTGCCCGTGATGTCGACGACGTACTGCGCGGGCACGCGGCGGCCGAAGTGGTCGGTGTTGTCGATGGGGTCGGCGTACAGGATGGCGGGCAGCTTCGCGCAGGGGCGCGGCCTTTGGCCGCGCAGGGACGCCTTCCAGTTCGGGACGGTGGAGGCGAAGGCGGCCTCACGCACGATGCGCGGCGTCTCCTCGTGGTCGGCCATGTAGTCGACGGGCGAGGGCACGATCACGAGGTCCGGACGCACGAGACGCAGCAGGGCCGACACGCGGCGCTTCGTCGCCTCGCCGTAGACGATGGTCAGGTCACCGAAGCCGAGGCAGGTGTAGGCGGCCCCCAGCAGCTTCGCGGAGGCGGCCGCCTCCTTCTTCCGGATGCGCGAGATGGCCGCGCGCGAGCGCGTGGCCGTGCCCAGGTCGCCCGCGGTCATGGTCGCCAGGTGGACGTCCCATCCGGCGCGCCGCAGCAACACGAGCGTTCCCGCGCAGGTCATCTCGATGTCGTCGGGGTGGGCCATGACGGCGAGGACGCGCACCAGGATGGCCTAGCGCATCTTCGAGAGCCGGACCGGCTCGCCCCTCTTCGCGGAAAGGTCGGCCGCGAAGATCACGCGGTGCGTCTCCAGCGCGGTTTCGAGATCGGTGAGAGGCATCTTCCGGCCGGCGCGGATGGCATCCACGAAGGCCTGGAACTGGGGCTGGTAGGGATGGTCCTTCACGTCGCCCGAGTCCACCAGGTGGGTGGCCAGCGCGCTCCAGCGGGACTTGTCGGTGCCGAGCTTCGCGGAGTGGAACTTGTCGTCGAGGAGGCTGCCCTCGCTCCCCACGAGGTGCGTGTGGAAGTAGTAGGGCTGGAGGCAATCGATCACGGACGCGACCTTGCCGACCTTTCCGCCCTTGAAGCGGAGGAGGGTGGTCGAGGTCGTGTCGTACTCGTAGGGGGCGAAGGTCTTGTTCGACGAGCGGGTCGCGTAGCTCGTCACCTCCTCGACGGCGGCGTCCATCACCATCAGCAGCGCGTCCATCGCGTGGCAGCCCGCGCTGAGGAGGCTCGACCCGCCGCCGTCCTTCTTCACGTTCCAGGGGAACTGCCCGTACCACGGTCCGATGCCGTGGTAGTAGTCCACCTCGGCGTAGTGGATGTCGCCGAGCAGTCCCTGCTCCACCACCCTCCTCACCATCTGGAACTGGCTGCTGAAGCGCACCTCGAAGCAGACGCAGGCCTGGACCTTCGCCTTCCGCACCGCGTCGCGCACGGCCTTGGCGTCGTCCCAGCTCAGCGCGATCGGTTTCTCGAGCAGGACGTGCTTGCCGGCGCGGGCGGCCGCGATCGCCTGCTCGGCGTGCCGCCCGGGCGGGCTGCAGATGTCGACCATGTCGATCGTCTCGTCCTGGAGCATCACGTCGTAGTCGTCATGGACGGTCAGGGGGAGTCCGTACTTTGTCTCCATTTCCGCCGGATCGAGGCGGCGGCGCGAGCAGACCGCGGTCACCTGCGCGCCCTGGACGTGCTTGAACGCCTCGATGTGCGCCCCCGCCGCCCAGCCCAGCCCGACCACGCCGACCCGCATCTCGCGCATCGAAGCGTTCCTCTACTTGTCGACGCAGGCGAAGCTCGCGGCCTCGTCCGTGCTTCCCTGCCCCTTGTAGCGCGCGACCTGCGGATACGGACACAGCGGCCGCGTGCGCACGAGGCCGCTCTCCGGCTCGGATGGGCTCTTGTACTTCGCGGCGATGATCGGGCCGGGCGCGACACCCTCCTCGACCCATCGCTCGATGGTGAAGTCGGCGTCGTGTTGGGCGTCGTGGCGGAGCGCGCCGCGCCCGAAGAATCCGGCCGGGCCGGGGCCGCCGTCGCAGTGCTGCACGCCCGGCATCATGAAGAGGCGGACGAACTCGTCGGCGGGCCCCGTCCCCATCTTCGCCCGCACGCTGTCGTAGTAGGCGATCGTGTTGAGGGGCGAGATCGCGGCGTCACTCCAGCCGTGGTACAGGATGAGCTTGCCGCCGCGCTGGCGAAAGGCGCTCAGGTCCGGGTCGGTCGCGTTCAAGACCCGCTCGAACTTCTCGTCCGCCACCTTCGTGTCCCGTTCGAGCTGGAAGCGCCGAAAGTCCCAGCTCGGATCCTGGAACACCATGTTGCGGAAGAACTGGTGGCCGAAGGTCAGGATGAGGCTCTGGCCGGGCGCCGGCCCCGTGATCCACAGGTTCCAGCTCCCGGGACCCGTGGCCCCACCGGGAACGAGACCGGGGTGGACCGGCTTGGCTCCGATCCTCGGCCCCGCGTAGAGCTTTTCCAGGGCGCCCACCTGCGGGGGGGTCAGGCAGGCATCGGACTCGGGGCCCGCACAAAGAAGGGTGGCCGGCTGGAAACGGCACGTCGAGGGATCGTCCACCACGCCGTCCTGGACTCCGTCCGCGGCGTCGCACTGGGCGATCGTGGCCGCCTCGATGGCGGGCAGCTTCGCGGCGGGAATGTAGCTGGCCGGCTCGCCCTCCGTCGCCTGCATCTCCCACACCGCCTGGGCGAGGAGATGAGTCCAGTAGTTGGCGGGCGCCCCGGCCAGGATCCCGTCGTAGTCGGCGGGGAAACGTTGCGCCTCCATCAGGGCCTGCCGCCCTCCGTTCGAGCACCCGTGAAAGTACGCGTGTTGCGCCGGGCGGCCGTAGAACGCGGCCGCGATGGCCTTCCCCGCCACCGTCATCTCGTGGATGGCGCGGTAGCCGAAGTCGATCACCTTCTCGGGGTGACCAAGGGCCCAGCTCGCGTCCGTGGCCTCGCCGCGATGGCCCGTGTCCGTGGTCGCGGCCACGTATCCGGCCGACACGGCGCGGGCCAGGCTGCGAAGGGACATCGAGCCCGCGAAGCCGCCGTTGCCGAAGCCCTTGAACCTCCCGTTCCACCCCGATGCGGGCAGCCAGACCTCGAACTGGATGTCCGAGTCGTTCGAGGGCTTGATCGTCCCCGAGACCCGGCAGAAGGCCGCCATGTCGGCGATGGGCGGACCTTCAGGCACGGTGAACGGTCCGGCCGGTATCGCCTGTGCGCGGACGATCGTCGTCCCGGGCAGGGCCAGCTTCGAAACGCTCTCGCAGGTGGCGGCAAGAGCGGGCGCGGCGGAGAGGGAGAGCAGCAGCACGACGGGCAGCGGACGGCGACGCGGGTCATTCATCGCGCGACCTCACGAGAGCGGGCATCGTAGCACTGCCGTGTGAGCCATAATCGGCGCGAGGCGTCTATCTTCGAGCAATCGGAGGCCCCTGTGACGATCACTGAACTCTTCCGCGCGCAGCTCGAACGGGAAGTGGCCATCTCGCGCCGCGTGCTCGAGCGCGTCCCCGAAGGCCGGCCGGACTGGAAGCCGCACGAGAAGTCGATGCCGCTCGGATACCTGGCGACCCTGGTCGCCATCATGCCCAACTGGGTGGCGATGATGATCCAGCAGGACTCGCTGGACCTCAATCCGCCGGGGGGCGGCGGTTACAAGCCGCCGGCGACCGACACCGAGGGCGCACTCCTGGCCGCCCACGACGACGCGGTGGCGAAGGCGCGCGAAGCCCTGCGCACCACCAGCGACCCGCACCTGATGACCACCTGGCGCCTCCTCGTCGCCGGACGGGTGGTCGGCGAGGATCCGCGTCATGTCATGATCGCCGATACCTTCACCCACCAGGCGCATCACCGCGGGCAGCTCTCGGTGTACCTGCGGCTCAACGGCGCGGCCGTGCCCTCCCTCTACGGCCCGTCGGCGGACGACCGCACCTTCGGATAGCCGGATCGTCGTTAGAGAGCGGAGGAATGAGATGGCTCGCATCCTGGTCGTCGGGGCGACGGGACACCTGGGAGGAGAGCTGGTCAAGGCGTGCCTGCAGCAAGGCCACGAGGCGCACGCCCTCGTTCGGCCGGCCACGCGCACGGATCCGGAGAAGATGCAGCTCCTCCAGGCCGCGGGCGCGACCCTCCACGAGGGGGACCTCAAGGACCACGACAGCCTGATTCGGGCCTGCCGGTCCGCCGACATCGTCATCTCCGCCGTCGGCGGCATGCAGGTCGGGGACGAAGGGGCGCTCGTCAAGGCGGTCAAGGAGGCCGGGGTGCAGCGGTTCGTTCCCTCCGATTTCGGCCTGGATCCCGCGGCCGCGGGTCCGGGCTCCTGCGTCCTCTTCGACGCCAAGGCCGCCGTGCACAAGATGGTCAAGGCGGCCGGGATCCCCTACACCTTCGTCCATTCGAACGCGTTCTTCTCCTACTGGGCCAACTCCCTCGGCGACCTCACACGGCTGGGCGGGAAGGTGCCGCCCGACGAGGTCAGCGTCTACGGTGACGGCAACGTCATGGGCGCGCTCACCAGCGTCCCCGACGTGGCCAAGGCCACGGTGCGGGCCGTCAACGACCCTCGCGTACGGAACAAGGAGATCCGCATCACCGCGAACACGATCACCCAGAACCTGCTCATCGCCCTGTGGCAGACGACGAGCGGCCGGACGGTGAAGAGGACGAGCGTGCCCGCCGCCGAGCTGGAGAAGATCATCGCCGCCTCGACCGCCCCCGATCAGGGCGCGACGCTCGTGGTCTCGCAGCTGCATCGCTCGCTGTGGATTCGGGGAGACAGCGTCAAGCGCGTGCCGACGTCCCTGGAGGCCACCGAGCTCTACCCGGACATGGCGTTCCAGACCATCGAGCAGGGGCTCACGCAGCTCGTCTGATGGGAGTTGACGATCACGGCTCGCAGGCCTTGACCCGCTTCTCGAGGAACCGCCGCTCC
>DASTLK010000527.1:0-7863 GCA_035715025.1 Vicinamibacteria bacterium | reverse complement strand
GGAGCTGGGGGTTGTCCGTGCTGGAGGCCTTCCTCGGCCAGCGGACCTGGCAAGTGGGCCCGGCCGCGTCCAAGGTGCTCGAGGAAGCCGTGGTCGAAGAGGCGCCCGACGGCCTCCCTCCCATACCGCCAGCCGTGATCGCGCTGCTGCGCCGCTGCTTCACGACGGAGCCGGAGGGCCGGCCCCACACGATGGCGGAAGCGGCGGATGCGCTCATCGCCGTCTACGAGGGGGAAACCGGACGGCCCTATCCGCGGACGAAGCCGACGGCCGGCCGCCAGACCGCGGCCACGCTCAACAACCGCGCGGTCTCGCTCCTCGACCTCGGCCGCGGCGACCCGGACGCGCTGTGGACCAAGGCGCTGGCGGCGGAGCCGCAGCACCTCGAATCGACGTACAACCAGGCGCTGCATGGATGGACGCAGGGCCGCGCCGGCGACACCGACCTCGTGGCGCGCGTCGAAGAGGCCCAGCGTGCGGCGGGCGGGTCGGCGCGGGGACTGCAGCTGCTGGGCGCGATCCACCTCGGGCTCGGCGAGTACAAGCGGGCGGTGTCCACGCTCGCGGCCGCGGCGGACAAGACGGCCGCGCCCGGCCCGGAGCTGCAACGCGACCGGGCGCTCGCCCTGGGCGCGCAGGCCACGGCCACCGGAGACGTCGCGGGGTGGAAGGAAGCCGCCGCCTGCCTCGTGGAGGTGATGCGCTCGACGGACGAGCAACCCGTCGACGTGGCCGCCCTCACGCGCGCGTACCTGGCCATGGGACAGGCGGACGAAGCGCAGCGCGTCTACGGAGAGCGCTCCACGCGTCATCCCGAGCTGCCCCGCGACAGCGCCACCGCCATCGCGCGCTTCGTCCCCGGTCACGAGCGGACGGCCGTGCTCAAGGACCTGACCGACAACGCGATGGCGCTGGCGGTGACTCCGGACGGCCGCCGCATACTCGCCGCCACCGGCACCGCCACCCTGCGCACGTGGACCGTGGGCTCGGCGCACACCGAGCCCGGCCTCACCGTGCCCGAGCTGCGCATCCGCTGCGTGGCGGCGGCCCCGGATTCCCGCACCGTCCTCATCGGCGGCGAAGGCGCGCCACCACAGCTGTGCGATCTCTCCACCGGACGCGTCGTGCGCGCCATGCAGCGTCACCCGGGTGTCGCCACCGCCATCGCCATCAGCCGCGACGGGCGGCTCGCCGTCGGCGGCAGCTCGGACCGCGTGGTGAGGATCTGGGAGCTGAGCAGCGGGCGGGCGTTGCCGCCCTTGGAAGGTCACACGGAGGCCGTCACCTGCGTGGCCATCAGCGACGACGGCACCCTGGCCGCGTCGGGCGGGCTGGACGGGACGGTGCGGGTCTGGGACGTCGCCCGCGGACAGCCGCGCGCGACGCTCGAAGGCCATCGCGGACGCGTGTCCGGCGTGGCCCTCAGCGCGGACGGGGCGGTCCTCGTGTCCGGCGGCGAGGATCGCACGGTGCGGCAATGGGCGACGTCGACCGGACAGGCCGCCCGCGTGCTGATGGGCGCCTCCCTTCCCGTGACCGCCGTCGCCGTCTCCGGCGATGGGCAGTGGTGCGCCGCCACCGCCCAGGACCGCAGCGTGCGCGTCTGGCACCTCGCGCGCGGGCGCTTCAAGGCCCTCGTCCGCCTGGAAGCGCCGATCATCGCGGCCGCGGGCGTACGCGACGCTCCCACCCTCTGGGTCTCCTGCGGCAAGTCCATCCACGGCGTGCGCCTCGACGGCGCCTGGCGGCGTCCGCCCTACGCGGTCGCGCGGCCGGTGTCCGTCTCGGACGTGCAGCACCGCGACGCCGCCTTCCACCAGCGCCTCGAGCAGGCGCGCCAATCCCTCACCCGGGGCGACCTCGCCACGGCCGTGAAGCTGGCGCGCGAGGCGCGCTTCGTCCCCGGGCACGAGCGCTCGCCGGAAGCGCTCACCCTCTGGGACGACGTGACGTCGCTGCTCCCGCGCAAGGGCCTCGAGTCCGCCTGGGAGCTGGCCGCGCTCGAAGGCCATCGCGACCCGGTCGTTGCGGTCGGGGTGAGCGCGGACGGGACGCGCGCCTTGTCCGGAGACCTGACGGGCCAGGTACGCGTGTGGGACCTCGGCGCGCGCACGGCCATCGCGACGCACGACGGGCACGAGGCCACCGTCTCCGCGGTGGCCATCACGCCCGACGCACGCTGGGGAGTCTCCGCGAGCTGGGACCGCACCCTCCGCCTCTGGCCGCTGGCGGATGGGGGCAGCCCGCGCGTGCTGCAGGGCCACACCGACTACGTCAACGGCGTCTCCGTGGCCCCCGACGGGAGGTCGCTCCTCAGCGCCAGCTCGGACCAGACGCTGCGCCTGTGGGACCTGCCCGGCGGGCGCGCGCTGCACGTGCTGGAAGGCCACGAATCACAGGTGAGCGCCTGCGCCTTCGGGCCCGACGGCCGTTACGCGGTCAGCGCGGGGTGGGACGCGACCGTTCGCGTCTGGGACCTGGAGACCCACTCCTGTGTCGCCGTGCTCGAGGGCCACGACGGCAGCGTGGGCACGGTGGCCATCAGCCCCGATGGACGGCAGGCCGCGTCCGGGGGCGTGGACTCCGCGGTGCGCCTCTGGGACCTGCGCTCGCGCCGCGCGGTGCGCGAAATGGCCGGCCACACGGCCGAGGTGACGTCGGTCTGCTTCTTCCTGGACGGGCGCCACCTGGCCTCGTCGAGCCGCGACAAGACGGTGCGGGTCTGGCACCTCGAGAGCGGCCGCTGCCTGCAGACCCTGTGGCACACGGGGGCTGTCCTGTCCCTGGCCGCGCTCCCCGCCGGCAACACGCTGCTCACCGGCGGCACCGACCTCGCACTGCGCATCTGGCGGTTGGACTGGGAGCCGGAAGCGCGCGCGTTGCCCGCCTGGGACGAGAAGGCGCGCACGCACCTGGCCACGCTCGCCACCGTTCGCGCCGCCCCGGGCACGAAGACGGTCCGCGGCATGAACGTCGACACCCTCGTCCAGGACTTGCGCCACCGCGGATTCGGAGGCGTGCAGCCGGAAACGGTCGCCGCCCGGCTCGACGAGCTGGCGGCGCATCCGGAGGCGGTCACGTCCGCCTGGGACGAGATCCGCAGCGCGGCGCCGGTGGCGGCCCGGCGCGTGGCCGCGGCCCAGGCCGCCCGCCGCGTGCGCAGCCGTCTGCCCCCCGTGCAGGTTCTGCTGGCCGTGGCGGCCGCGATCTTCGCGCTGGTGCTCGGCGTCGTGCTGTTCCGTCCCCGGAAGGTCGACTTGGCCTTCAGCGTCCACCAGACGGCGCGCGCGCAACAGGATGTCGCCACGGCCAAGCTGTTCGAAGGGGGCGAGTGCGCGGACGAGGGCGGGTACGAGCACTACCTCGAGCTGGCCCGCGCACCCGTGGTCGGAGAGGAGACGCTGTCCTGCCTGGTCAAGCTCCAGCAGCCGGGTCTCGTCGACGCCTACCTCGGCTCGCTCAAGCTCGACGATCCCGATCGCCTGGTATCCCAGCGCAACCGCCGCCTGGCCATCGCGTTCATGGCCGCCCTGGGCGAGCGTGCCACGATCGAGCTGTGCCACGCGCTGCAGACGGGCACGGATCAGGCGAAATGGGTGGCCGCCCGCGCGCTGCCCGCACAGGCGAACAGCGCCGCCGACACCTGCATCATCGACGGCGTGCTCAGCCCGGATCCCGCGGTGCGCGCCGCCGCCGCCACCGGCCTGCGCCTCCTCATGGGCACGCATCGTGTCCCGCCCGCACGGGCGTGGGAGCTCGCGCAGTCGCTGGCGCACGATGCCGATCCCCGCGTGCGCGCCGAAGCCATTCAAGTCGTCGCGATGTTCGACTTCAAGCACGCCGTCGACACGCTGACTGCGGTGGGGCAGAAGGATGCGGACGCCGCGGTCGCGGACATGGCGCGGCTCACGACGCAGGAGCTGCGGAACTACCGGTTCATGAACCCCGACCGTCCGTACTGATCAGGGCTCGACGATGACCTTGTGCCCGATACGCGCCTTCGCGGCCTCGAAAGCGGCCTGGATCTCCGCGAGCGGGAAGTGATGCGTGACGAGCGAGCGGACGTCCACGCGCCCGCTGGCCACGAGCTGGACCGCGCGCGCGTAGACATCGCCCATCCGCCGGGCCAGCACGAGGGTGAGGCCCTTGCGCCGGGCGCTGCTCGCGACGAAGGAGGTGCGCGCTTCGGCGGGGATGCCGACGAGGACGACGCGCGCGCCCGGCCGCACGGCCTCCACGGCGGCGTCCACCGCCGCCTGCTCGCCCGCCGTCTCCAGGGCGACGTCGAGCCCGCCGCTTCCCGCGGCCTCGCGGATGGCCCCGCCCTCGCGCCCATCCTCGGCCGCGAAGACCTCGGCGCCCAGGGCGCGCGCCGCCTGCAGGCGATGCGGCCGGCGGGCGAGATCGGTGGCGAATACGCGTGCGCCGGCCAGGCGCCCGAGTTGCACGAGCAGGAGGCCGATGGGCCCGCAGCCGAACACCCCCACGCGGGCGCCCAGGCGCAGGTGGGCGAGATCGAGCGCGTGAATCGCGACCCCTAGCGGCTCCAGCATCGCGCCGTCCGCTTCGGTGAGGGGATCCGGCAGCGGCACCAGGCAGCGCTCCGGCCAGGCGACCCACTCCCCCAGGCCGCCGTCGTAGGCGCCGTCGCCCGCGAAGCGGACGGACTGGCACAGGTTCGCATGACCGGCGAGGCAGGAAGGGCACGCCTCGCACGGGATGGCGGGATCGATGGCGACGCGCCGGCCGTCCTCGGTCGTGCCGCCGAACTCGTGGCCGAGGACGAACGGCCGGCGGACGTGCGCCTCGCCGATCCCGCCCTCCGCGAACCAGTGGATGTCCGAGCCGCACACGCCGACCGCGCGCACGCGCACCAGCACCTCGCCCGGCCCGGCCCGCGGCTTGTCCTCGTCGTGGAGCCGGAGGTCCTCTCGTCCGTGCAGCCGGGCGACGCGCATGTCAGCTCCCGCCCGCCGGCCGCGCTCCCGTCCAGCGGTCGTGCAGGTAGCGAGCGGCCATCTTCGGCTCGCGGTCGCGCGTGAAGACGCCCTTGTGGTTCATCGTGCCCGCACGCAGCGTCCCCTGCGCGGTGCGGAAGTCGGCGAAGGCCCAGACGTGGGTGCCCACGACGAAGTCCTTCTGCGCGACCACGTCCAGGTACGTCTTCAAGAGCGCGACCTGGAACTCCTCCGACCACATCAGCTCCTCCGCGCTGTGGTCGCCGGCCAGGGTGTCCGCGCCGAACTCGGTGAGGACGATCGGGCGCGGGACCTTGGCGTGGATGGCGTCGAGCTCGCCCGCGAGCGTCTTCGCGGCCGCGGCCAGGTCGCCGGCCTGCGTGTACCAGCCGAAGTAGCGGTTCAGGCAGACGAAGTCGCCCAGGGCGACCCATTCCATCGGCGCCCCCATGATGGCCACCAGCGTGGCCGGCCGCGTGCCGTCGAGCTCGTGGGCGAGATCGATCAGGCGGCTCAGGAACGCGGTGGCCACGGGATCGGCGGGCTTGGGCGCGCCTCCGGACAGGTCGAGCGCGCCCGGCAGCGCCTCGTTCGACACGCTCCAGGCGATCACGGACGGATGGTTCTTGTCGCGCGCGACCAGCTCGCGGACGTCCTTCTCGCACTGGGCCAGGCGGGCACGCACGTTCTCCTCCCCATCGCCGAAGTGCAGGCTCACCGCCGGGATCTCGTCGATGACGAGGAACCCTTCGCGGTCGGCCAGCCGCATCTGCTCCTCGGAGTACGGGTAGTGCGACGTCCGGTAGGAGTTCGCGCCGATCCACTTCATCAGCTCGTGATCGCGCACGGCCACGGGATCGTTCTGGCCGCGGCCGCTCACCGCGAAGTCCTCGTGCCGGCCGAAGCCCTTCAGGAAGACCGGCTCGCCGTTGAGGAGGATCTGGCTGCCGCGGACCTCGACCGTGCGCAGTCCCACCTCGAGCGCATAGCGATCGATCTCGGCGCCGCCGGGCCCGAACAGGGAGACGGTCACCTCGTAGAGATAGGGGTCGCGCGGCGACCACGGGCGCACCCTGGGGACGCGCAGCACGCCCTCCACCTCGCGACCGGTCAGGGCCACCGCCGTCTGCACGTCGGTGGCGGCGGCGCGGATCCGGAGTTGCGCGCGACGGGCATCACCGGTCTGGGCGATCTTCACCGTGACCGTGGCGCCGTCGCCGGCGAGCGCGGTCTTGACCGTCACGTCCTCGATGGACGTCGGGGGCACCGAATAGAGGACGACCGATCGGTGCAGGCCGGCGAAGGGAAAGAAGTCGAACGTCGCGGGCGGGTTGCTGTTGAAGAGCGAGCGGGCCCCCGGCGGCAGGTTGCCCGCGGGCACGCGCGTGGGCTTGAGCACGTTCTCGACGCGGATGGCCACCGTCACCGCTCGCCCGGCGGGGGCGGCCGCGCTGACGTCGAAGGCGAAGGGCAGGTGGCCGCCCTCGTGCTCCCCCACGAAGGTGCCGTTCACCCAGACGCGCGCGGCGTAGCTCGCGGAGCCCACGCGCAGGAAGACGCGATCGCCCTTGAAGCCGCGCGGGACGAAGGCGCGCCGGAAATACCACGCGGGCCCGAGGTAGTTGAAGGCGTCGGGGAGCTGCTCGTTCCAGCTTCCGGGCACGGCCAGGGCGCGCGGCGCCTCCAGGCCGCGGAACCAGCCCTCGCGCTCACCGACGTCACCGGGGTCGAGCTTGAAGTCCCAGACCCCGGAGAGATCCACGACCTCGCGAAACTCGTTGGCTTGCGGCTCGAGCGCGATGGAGGCGGCCCCGGACGACGCGGACGCGGGCGTCACGGGCGCCGCCGCCGCGGACGCGCCGACGGCCAGCACGAGGACTGCGAGCGCCAGGAACCGGCCGCGTGGACTGGTCATCGTCACCTCCAGATCGCCGTCAGACGCGCTGATCGGACCACAAGTCGGGTGCGATGGTCCAGCACGGCAACCGCGGCGTCCGAATGGCGTATGCTCCGCAGCCATGGATCGCCGCTCTTTCGGACGGCTGGCCGGCGCCGCGGCCCTCGGCACCGCGGCCGCGGAGTGGTCGGCCGCGCACGCGGCGGCTCCCTCGCCCGGGCCGGCGCGAGCGCGCGCCCTCATGAAGGTCGGCACGCAGCACGACTCGTCGGACGAGACACTGGCCGTGCTGGCCGCCCTCGGCGTCAACAACATCTGCAGCTCGTTGCCGTCCGCGCGCCTGGACGAGCACTGGTCGGTCGAGGGCCTCACGAAGCTGCGCGAGCGCGTCGAGTCCTTCGGCATCCACCTGGACTGCGTGCCCCTGCCCCTCAGCTCGCACCCCATCGCGCAGGCGGAGAACCCGAACCTGATGCTGGGCCGCAGCCCGGAGCGCGAACGGGAGATCGACGGGATCTGCACGATGATCCGCAACGCCGCCCAGGCCGGCATCCCGGCCCTGAAATACAACATGAGCATCCTGGGCGTGGTGCGCACCGAGCCCACCAGGGGCCGCGGCGGCGCGCAGTACAGCACGTTCTCGTACGCGAAGGCGGGCGCCCAGGCTTCGACCCCCACCGAAGCCGGACCCGTTCCCGCCGACGCGTATTGGGAGCGCATCACGTACTTCCTCGAGCGCGTGGTGCCGGTGGCGGAGCAGCACAAGGTGCGCCTGGCCTGCCACCCGCACGATCCCGGCATGCCGCACGACACGGGGTATCGCGGCGTGCACACCGTGCTCGGCAGCGTGGAGGGGCTGAAGCGCTTCGTCGAGATCCGCTCCAGCCCGTATCACGGCCTCAACTTCTGCCAGGGCACCGTCTCCGAGATGCTCGAGGACCCCGGCCGCCAGATCTTCGACGTCATCCGCTACTTCGGCTCGCGCGGGAAGATCGTGAACGTCCACTT
>DASTLK010000526.1:0-2596 GCA_035715025.1 Vicinamibacteria bacterium | reverse complement strand
CGTGACGCGGGCATGGAGGTCATCTACACGGGCCTGCGGCAGAGCCCCGAGCAGATCGTGGCCGCGGCCGCGCAGGAGGACGTGGACGCGATCGGGTTGTCCATCCTCTCCGGGGCCCATCTGCCCATCTGCCGGCGGGTGGTCGACCTCCTGAAGGAGAAGGGCGTCGAGGGCGTCCAGGTGTTCGTGGGGGGGATCATTCCGGCCCAGGACATCCCGGAGCTGAAGAAGCTCGGAATCGCGGAGGTCTTCCTGCCCGGCGCCTCCCTCTCCGACGTCGTGCGTCTCGTCTCCGGGGCCGTCCCCGCCCACTGAGGCCGCCGCGCCTCGCGCGGACGCGCCGCGATCGGTCAGGCGGCCGGCTCGTGCCTCCGGTACAGGGCCAGCAGGTAGTACTGCCCGGGATGCCCGTGCTCGAAGATCCTCTCCGCCCCGATCCGGGCCGCTTCCGCGTCGTGCCACTCCGTCCCTTCGGCGGCGGGACGGGGGCGGGCATAGCGCGCCCAGAATTCGGGATCGCGCGAGATCGAAGCCTCTCCGGTCGTGAAGGGCCGCAGGGGGAGCGGACCGGGTGGCGCGACGTAGGACCGGCCGGGAGAGACGAGCACGAGGACGATGTACTCGGGCTTGCGGCCAAGGATGATCTCGGGGTCGTAGCGCTTGGACAGGAACGTGCCGGGGCTCTTGGCGATCGTGCGATCGGTCAGGCCGGTGAGATCCAGGATGCGCAGGTCCGGGCAGGCGTAGCCGACGAGGCCGATGTCCATGAGGGCGACCGTCTCGCCGGGATGGGCGTGTTCTCGCAGCCAGGAGGCCAGCGCGCGGTGCCCGGTCTCGTATCCCACGGCGCGGAGATGGGTGGCCTCCCAAAGCGTCCGCCGGATGCCGTCCTGCGCGAACCAGAAGAGCGCGACCGCGGCGAGCACGGCCGCCGACGGCACCAGCCGCGACCGCAGCGGAATCGTCGCGCCGAGCGCGGCCAGGCCCGCTGCGAACGCCGCAGCCAGGACGGGCAGGTAGTGAGCGAGGAACCGGTATCCAGCCATCCAGTCGGCGCCGAGAAAGGCGGGCAGCAGCGTCCCCCCCGCGGCCAGGGCGAGGACCGGCGCCACCGACGTCCAGGCGCGACCGCGCGTGCGCGCCAAGCCGCCAAGGCCGAGGACCAGGACCGCCCATCCCGCGAACGGCAGCGCCGCCCCGTCGAGCACGTACCGCCAACCCGTCCGGTCGCTGTCGCCTCCGAGCTTCGCGTAGTACGTGTTGGGGAGCCATTCATGGTCGTAGAGGACGTAGCGCGACGCGAGATGGAGGACGACCACGAGAGTGACGATCGCGGCGTCGATGAGCAGGGGCCGGATCAAACGGCGCTCGCCGCGCGCGAGACCGGTGGCGGCCAGCATCACCCAGAACACGGCGAAGGCCACTACGCCATCGGGCCGCATGAGATAGGCCGCCGCGAAAAGGAGGCCCGACCCCCGCCACCGTCCTTCGATCGCGGCCACGCCCGCGAGCGCACCGCTCGCGACCAGCAGGGCGAAGGGCGCGGTCTCCAGGCCGCTGACGCTGTTCACGGCGAACCCCGGCGAGGCGGCCACCACCGCCGCCGCGCAGAGTCCGGCCGCATCCCTCCACGGAGGAGGGAGCTCGAGGGCGGCGGCGAGGCGCCGACTCAGCGCGAACGCGACCGCGACGCACCCCGCCCCGGCGGCGAGGCCGATCCCCTTGGCCGCCCCCGGCAGGGAGTACGGCCCGGCGAGGCGATAGACCGCGGCCAGGAGAAGCATCAGCAGCGGGTTCGTGTACCCCTCGACGTGCTCGCCGGAGTTGAAATACGGTCCATTCCCGATCGCGAGGGAGCGGCTGTAGCGAAACGTGATGTAGGCGTCGTCGTTGACGTAGTGGCCGAAGCGGACGGCATGCAGCGCGAAAGTGGCGAGGAGGAGCAGCAGCCCGAGGAGCACGATGCGCGGCCCCGGCGCGGCCGCCGATCCATCCATGGGACGATTACCTTCGCACAACTGGCCGCAATGGTCGAGGTCGCCGGCGGAGTGCGCGCCGAACCCCTCGAGCGCCGATAATTAATTGACAGGAAAGAGCCCGCAGTCTATCTTCAGACGCCGCGTCCGGACCCCCTTGGAGGCTTAGTGGCGATGGGCAAGAAGATCCTGCTTGCGGACGACAGCATCACCATCCAGAAAGTCATCGAGCTGACGTTCTCGGATGAGGACTTCGAAGTCGTCACGGTGGGAAACGGCCGGCTGGCGGTCGAGAAGGTGCAGGACGTCCGACCCGACCTCGTCCTTTGCGACATCATCATGCCGGAGAAGGACGGTTACGAGGTCTGCGATTTCATCAAGAAGACCCCGTCGCTGGCCCACATCCCCGTGCTGCTGCTGACGGGTGCTTTCGAGCCCTTCGATCAGGATCGCGCGAACCGCGTCGGCTGCGACGGCTTCCTGGCCAAGCCCTTCGAGCCCCAGACGCTGATCGCCAAGGTGAAAGACCTTCTGAGCCAGGCCGGCACGCGCACGGTGGCTCCGACGCGGACCGCGGCGCCTCCGCAGCCCGCGCCCGCGCCCGTGTCCGCACCTCCCGC
>DASTLK010000525.1:0-5945 GCA_035715025.1 Vicinamibacteria bacterium | reverse complement strand
CGTCCGGGCCGCGCACGACGCTGGGAAGGAGGGGCAGCGAGGCACGCACGTTGTGTCGGGCGACCGGCATCCGCTGCATCATCTCGCGGCTCATTCGTCCGCCGAGGCTGGCCGCGCCCACGGCCGCCGGCCCCTCGATGGAGGCGGTGGCGTCGACGGTCGTGGTGGCGGCGGCGATGCGCAGCACGATGCGGAGGTCGCGCCCGGCGGCCACGCGGACGGTCTCGAAGCCCGTCAGGGCCACGACGACCAGGTCGCCGGGCAGAGTTCCGGAGAGCACGAAGCCGCCGTCGGTGCCCGTGCGCGTTGCGCCGACTACGGTCTCTCCGCGAGCGAGCGTGACGGCCGCCGCCGGCACCATGGATCCGCTCTGGTCCACGACCAGCCCCGTCGCATCATCCGCGGCCGCCGCCGCGGGCCAGGCCGTGGTCAAGGCCACCAGCGCGGCCAGCACCCTTACGAAACGCATCCCCCGATACTGCACCTCTTGGCAAGCGTTTGCTCGCCAGGGTTCAGTTGCGACTCACCGTGTGATTCGCGGGTAGCCGGGGGGGGGCGGTCCGGCCGAATCAGCGGGCGACCGGACGAGGCGCGGGTGCCACCGTCACCTCGACTTGGGGTGACCGCCAGCTGTCGAACAGCGCCGTCTGTTGCGCGCAGTTGATCGTGCAGTAGGGCGCGCAGGCCTTGCGCGTCACGTACTCGCGCCGGATGTCCTCGCGCGTGTAGCGCTCGAGCGGCGTCCCCGTCCCGCCCCGATATTGCGAGCAGTAGTGGACGAAGCCGAACTCGTCCACGTAGAAGTAGCGCGCGCCCGCGCGGCAGCGCCACTCGTTGGGCCGGCCCCGGGCGAGGTTGTCCTGCCAGAGCCGATCGACGCGGTTGACGTTGAACGGCCGGAGCCGCTGCAGCTCCTCGTAGACGCCCAGCGCGACCGGCTCCAGCGGCTGGAGCTGGCCCATGCCGTCGTGGATGATGCCCACCGAGCTCGAGAAGCCCAGCTCGCGCGCGCGGCGCGTCACGGCCACGGCGTCGCGGGGGTTGCGGATTCCGCCCCCCACGACGGAGTTCACGTTGACGGCGAAGAGGGCGCGCTCTTGCAGCCATTGCAGCTTCGGGTCGAGAAGGCGCAGGCTCTTCATCGAAACGTCGTCCGGCTCCACGTTGTCGATGCTGATCTGGAGGTGGTCGAGACCCGCGCGGTTCAGGTCTTCGATCCGGTCCGGCGAGAGCAGGTAGCCGTTGGTGATGAGGGTCGCGATCATCCCCCGCCGGCGCACCTGCGCCACCACTTGATCGATGTCGGGATGGAGGAGGGGCTCGCCGCCGCTCAGCGTCACCAGGGCCGTGCCCAGCCCGGCCAGGAGGTCCACGCGCCGGCGCAGGTCGGCCAGGGGCACCGGTTGCGACGTCGCGTCGTACTCGTTGCAGTAGGCGCAGGCGAGATTGCATCGGCGAATCGGGATGAGGTGCACCATCAGCGGGTGATGGCGATGGAGGATGGACCAGACCAGCTTGGCCGCGATGCGGCCGGAGCGCGCGGCGCGACGGACGAGCCGCTTCACCCGCGTCCTCAGCGTGGCGTCCGGAGGCGGCGCGCGATCCAGACCGTCCTCTGGGCGGCGGTCAGGAACGACGTCGCGGCCAGGAGGAGGAGCGTGACCTGGGCCACCGTACCCCGCGCCCATCCGAAACGCGCGCCCAGCGCGCGGTCGAGCAGGCAGGCGAGCAGCGTGAGCAGCAGCCGCTCGCCGCGCTGCATGAGGCCGCCCGCGCAGTCGACGCCCAGCACCTCGCCCCGCGCCCGCGCGTAGCTCACGAGGAGCGAGCCGGCCAGGGCGGCCGCGGCCAGGACGGCGCCGGAAGGCGTCGCGCGCAGCCAGATGGCGAAGCCGAGGAAGATGAAGGCCTCGACGAAGCGGTCGAACGTGCTGTCGATGAAGTCACCGTAATCGGACGCGGTGCCGGTGAGGCGCGCGATGCGCCCATCCAGGACGTCGCACAACCCTCCGAGGATTATGGCCCAGCCGCCCCATTCGAGCTCGCCGACCGCGATCAATGCGCCGCTCGCCGCTCCCAGCGCCAGTCCCGCGTAGTTGTAGAAGTCGGGGGTGAGCCCGAACCGGACCGACCCCGTCACGCAGGGGTCGATGGCCCACATGAACCAGTGGAGGACGAAGTCGCCGGCGCCACCGAACAGGTGCGCGCCCTTGCCGACGGTGTCGCGGTCCGGGCGCGCGCCCCTGAGCGCGTACGCGACCATCGAGGCCAGCGCGAGTCCGACGAGGACCACGAAGGCGAGGAGGGCCGGGGGCAAGAAGGTCGATACCCGCGGGTCAGTGCGCCGGCGCCGGCCGCCGGCCCAGACCGCCGAGGGCCATCAGGAATCCGATCACCGCGACGGGAATGATCTGCAGCAGGTGATACGAGAGGGCAAACGCGACGGCCTGACCCTTGGGCACGCCCAGCTCCAGCAGCGCCAGCACCGCGCCGACCTCGAGGGTGCCGAGGTTCGCGGGGGTGGCCACGGGCAGGGCCAGGGCGAGGTTGACCGCGAGCAGGACGAACAGCGTCGGACCCAGGGGAAGGTGCAGTCCGACCGCGCGCATCGACAGCGTGGTCACGTTCACTTCCAGGACCCAGGCCGTGACGCAGGCGGTGAACGACCAGGCCAGCGCCCGCGGCTCGCGGGTGGCGCGCAGGCCTTCGCGCGCGTACTCGATCAGGGCCGCGGTGGAATCGCGGAGGCTCAGTCGGCCGCCCGCGCTCGGCAGCGGCGGGGCGTGCGCGACGGGACGAAGGGCGAGGACGACGACGGCGCCGGTGGCGAACAGGGCAGCGGCCAGCCACCCGCCCGGCCGCAGCCAGAGCGGGACCGGCATCACGAAGGGGAGGAGGACGAGCCCCAGGATGACGATGGAGGCATTGACGAGGTGATCGAGGACCACCGACCCCATGATGGCGACGCGGGGCAGGCCGACGTCGCGGCCGAAGATCTCGATGCGCGCCAGCTCGCCCGCGCGGGCGGGAACGAAGGTGGACACCGTGAAGCCCATCATCATCGCCTTCAGGGCAGCGCCCAGGGTCGCGCGCGGGGCCATGGGACGGATCAGGGCGAGCCAGCGCAGCGTCTGGAAGAAGACGACACCGAGGTTGACGGCGGCAGCGGCGGCGATCCAGCGCGGGTCGGCGGTGGAGAGCGCGCTCCACACCTGCGCCCAGGGGAGATCGTGGAGCATCAAGGCGGCCACGGCCGCCACCGCCGCCGCGGCCACCGCGCGGGTGAGGAGGGTGCGCGCCCGGCGCTTCTCCGCCTCGCCGCTGCCGGCGCCGTCCGCCGCCATCGCCGCCACCAGCTCGGGAGCGGAGGCGGCGCGAGGGGCCTGGGCGGGGGTCGAGAGCGGAAGCACGGCCAGGGCCCGAGACGACTCGTAGGCCGAAGAGATCACCCGCGCGACGTAGACGGCCTCGTCGAGCTCCTCGCGGCTGCGTACGCCTTCCCGGATCTGGCGCAGGAAGTCCGCGAACACGGGGGCGTACCACTCCGAGTGGCTCGAGCCGCGGCTCATGCCGCCCGAGTGCGCGACCTTTTCCTCCGTCCCGTTCCAGACGCGCACCTCGTGCTCGTCGCCCGTGATCTCCCCGTGCGTGCCGACGAGGCGGAAGCAGATCTCCCGCCGCCCCGCGGCCCAGGTCAGCGTGACCTCGGCCATGGCGTCGTCGTGCTCGAGGAGGACGCAGGCCGTGTCCTCCACCCCATAGTCGCGGTGCCGCAATGTCCGGACGGAGGCGCGAATGCTCCGCGCCTCGCCCATCACCGACCGGAGCTGGTAGAAGACGTGCGACCCGTGATCGACGAGGATGCCTCCGCCCGCGAGCGCGGGCGTGGTGCGCCAGGAGGGCTGCCAGCCCGAGCTGCCTTCGTTGGCGGCGGTGCGGCGCACCTCGTAGCGGGCAAGATGGACGGCGCCGATCTCGGGCAGGTGCTTGACGACGGTCTGCCACAGCGGCGAGTGATGGTACTGATGGCAGGGCATGAACACGATGCCGGTCGCGCGCACCTCGGCCGCGATGAGCTCCGCATCGGCGAGGTCCAGGGCGATCGGCTTCTCGCACACGAGGTGGATGCCGCGCCTGGCCGCCGCGCGCACGATGTCCACGCGGGTGAAGGGAGGCGTGCAGACGTCGCAGAAGTCGACGTCCTCGCGGCCCAGGAGCTCCTCCGCGCTGTCGTAGACGGTGGCGGCGGGAAAGAGGCGCTGCGCCGCCTCTCGATTCGCGGCCGACAGGTCCGCGAGGGCGACGATCTCCGCGTCCCCTCGCAGAGCCGCCTGCCGCCAGTGGGGAGCATGGCCGCGGAGGGCGATGTGACCCGCGCCGAGGAGGGCGCCGCGGAGCCTCATCGCCATCCCCCCTCGCGCGCGATCACGCCGAAGGCCTCGTCCACGATGTCGAGGGCGACGGCCGCCGTCTCCGCGCTGATGGAGAGGGGCGGGTTGATCCGGAAGTGCGGGTTGTAGACCATGCTCACCAGGCCGCGCTTGAGGCACTCCTGGAAGAGGCGGACGCAGACCGCCTTGTCCAGCGGCTCCCGGGTGGCCCGATCCTTGACGAGCTCGACGCCGATGAGGAGGCCGTGCCCTCGAACGTCGCCGATGAACTCGTACTTCTCCTGGAGGTCGCGCAGGCGGGCCAGCATCCCTTCGCCGACGCGCGCGGAGTTGCCGACGAGGCCATCCTCCTCGATGACGGAGACCGACGCGTACACGGCGGCCCCGGCCATGGGATTCCCGCCGTAGCTCGAGCTCGAGCCCGAGGGGTTGCCCCAGGGCTTCGCGCGCGTGATCTCGTCCGTCGAGATGAGACCGGACACGGGGAAGCCGGAGCCGAGGCCCTTGCCGACGGTCATGATGTCCGGCTTCACTCCCGTGTGCTCGACTCCGAACCAGCGGCCGGTGCGGCCGAAGCCCGTGATCATCTCGTCCGCCACCAGCAGCGCGTCGTTCTCGTCGGCGATCTCACGTATGGCGGGCAGGAACTCGGGAGGCGGGATGACGTTGCCGGCGGTGCCCTGCATGGGTTCGACGAGGATGGCGGCCAGGGCGCCGGTGGTGGAGTTGCGGATGACCTTGCGGGCGAAGGAGGCGCACTCGATGCCGCACGAGGGGTATTTGAGGCCGAGAGGGCAGCGGTAGCAGTCGGCGTAGGGGGCCAGATACGTGCCGGGAAGGGAAGGCCCGAGGCCGTTCTTCGTCCCGTCGCCGATCAGGGACAGCGTGCCCGCGGTCTTGCCGTGGAAGCCGCCAGAAGGAGAGGAACTCGAACTTCTTCGTGAAGGACTTCGCCAGGCGCATGGCCGCCTCGACCGCTTCCGATCCGCCCGAGTACAGTTGGATCTTGTCGAGGCCAGGAGGAGTGCGCCGCGCCACGCTCTCCAGGGCCGCCGCGCGGCGGGGGGTCGTGAACGACCCCACCGTGACCTCGTCGATCTGCTCCTTGAGGATCTGTCGATACCGCGGGTGCGCATGCCCGACCGCGTTCACGCAGACGCCGCCCGCGATGTCGAGGAACCGGTTCCCGTCGACGTCTTCGATCATGGACCCTTCGCCGCGCTGGATGGCGAGGCCGGAAAGGGTCGCGATGGATTGGACGCCCGGCGCGAGATGGCGGGCCTCGGACGCGACGAAGGCGCGGCTGTGGGGCCCGGGCACTTCGGTGACGATTCGGGGGGTTTGCGCGGTCGGCTTCACCAGGTTTCCTCGCACTCCAGACGGCGGGCGATGATACCCCGCATCCTCCGGAATCGGGTCCGGACCCCGTTTCGGCTATGTTCAGGTACGGGGGCGATCGCTGGTCCCGGCCGCAAGGGCCGGCGCCGCGCAGGGAGTAGAATCCCATCGTCCCGCTGCTGAACGATCACGCGATGTGGCTCCCTCCTGCGGCGG
>DASTLK010000524.1:0-2306 GCA_035715025.1 Vicinamibacteria bacterium | reverse complement strand
CCTCGACGACACCCTGAAGGCCGGGGCCGGCATCGTGTCCGCGCCGGCCGCGCGCATCCTCGTGGAGGAGGGGCCGGAGCGGATCCGCGAGCTGGCGGCCTGTGGCGCACGCTTCGACCGCGAGGGCGGCCGCTTCCATTTCACGCGCGAAGGGGCCCACTCGCGCAACCGCGTCCTGCACGCCCTGGGCGACGCCACCGGCTGGGAGATGGTGCGCGCGCTCCTCGACCGCGCCCAGCGCACGGCGCGCGTCTCCGTGCGCTCGTTCGCCTGCTCGGTCGATCTCGTCCTCGCCGGCGGCGCGGTGGTCGGCTGCCGGTTCCTTTCCGAATCGGGGGCGGAGACGACCGTGATCGCGCGCGCCACCCTGCTGGCCACGGGGGGGGCGGGAATGGTGTTCGCGGAGACGACGAATCCCCCGGTGGCGACGGGGGACGGCATGGCCATGGCCCGCCGCGCGGGCGCCTCCCTGCTCGACATGGAGTTCGTGCAGTTCCCCCCGACCGCGCTGGCGGTGCCGGGAGCACCCCGCTTCCTCGTCTCGGAGGCCGTGCGGGGCGAGGGGGCCTACCTGCGCAACGGCGCGGGCGAGCGGTTCACGGAGGAGCTGGCTGCCCGCGACCAGGTGGCACGCGCGATCGCGCGCGAGAACCGCGCCGGCCGCGGTCCGGTCACCCTCGACCTGCGCCATCTCGACCCCGACCACGTCCGGAGCCGGTTCCCGCGGATCGCCGCCACCTGTGCGCGCTACGGCGTCGACCTGACGACCGACCCGGTGCCGGTCACGCCCGCCGCCCACTACGTGATGGGGGGCGTGGCCACCGACCTCAGCGGCCGCTCCACCCTGCCCGGTCTCTATGCCGCCGGCGAAGCGGCGGGCACGGGTGTCCACGGCGCCAACCGGCTGGCCAGCAACTCGCTGCTCGAGGGGCTGGTGTTCGGGGCGCGCGCCTCGGAGGCGATGGCCGCGGATCCGGCCCCCGCGGCGGCAGGAGCTTCCCTCGCGGACGCGTCCCGACGGCGCGTCCCGGAGGAAGCGAGAGAAGTCGATCCCGCCGGGCTCGTGGCGACGCTGCGACGCCGCGCCTGGGACAGCCTTGGGCTCGAACGTGACGGGGCCGGCCTGCGCGGCCTCCTCGACGACCTGGCCGCGCTGGGGGCCCAGGTCGCGGCCCACCCACGCCGTCGGGCGGCGGCGGAAGCGCGCAACCTCGTCGCGGTGGCCGAGGCCATGGCCGCGGGCGCGCTGTTCCGGGAGGAGAGCCGCGGGGGCCACTTCCGCACCGACTTCCCGGAAACGGACGACGCGCGCTTTCTCGGGCACACCCTCCTCACCAACGACGGGCCTCGCCTCATCCCGGTGGACGCCGTCGCGGCCAGCGCGGCATGAACGAGCCGGTCCTCCTCTTCCCGCTCGGCGAGTACTGGTGGTTCTACGCCGCCTTCCTGGCCCTCGTCCTCGTTCTCCTGTCCCTGGACCTCGGCGTGTTCCACCGCCGCGCCCACGCCGTCTCCTTCAAGGAGGCGGCGATGTGGTCGGTGGTGTGGGTCGGGCTCGCCCTCGCCTTCCTGGGCGGCTTCTACCTGTTCATGCTGGCCCGGCTGCCGCACGATCCGCGGCTGACCGCCATCGCGGGCTTCGACCCGCGCGCGGCCGCGCACCGGGCCGCCCTCGAGTTCCTGGCCGGGTACGTGGTCGAGTACTCGCTGTCCGTCGACAACATCTTCGTGTTCGTGGTGGTGCTGACCTACTTCGGCGTGCCCATCCGGCTGCAGCACCGGGTGCTGTTCTTCGGGATCCTGGGCGCGCTGATCTTCCGCGCGATCTTCATCGGCCTGGGCGCGCTGCTCCTGCGCTTCGAGTGGGTGCTCATCGCGTTCGGCGTCTTCCTCGTCTACACCGGCTTCAAGATGATGTTCACCGAGGACAAGGAGGTCGATCCCGAGAGCAACGGGATCATCCGGCAGTTCCGCCGCCTGGTGCCCGTGACCTCCGAGATGCACGGCCACAAGTTCTTCCTGAAGATCGACGGCAAGCTGCACGCGACACCGCTGTTCGTGGCCCTCCTCTTCCTGGAGATGACCGACATCGTGTTCGCGGTGGATTCCGTGCCCGCCATCTTCGCCCTCACCCGCGAGCCGCTCGTCGTCTTCACCTCGAACATCTTCGCCATCCTGGGGCTGCGCAACCTCTACTTCCTGCTGCGCGGCGCCATCGACAAGTTCCACATGCTCAGGTACGGCCTGGGCGTCGTGCTGATCTTCGTCGGGGCCAAGATGACGGTGCTGAACAGGCTCTACGGCGG
>DASTLK010000523.1:0-2158 GCA_035715025.1 Vicinamibacteria bacterium | reverse complement strand
GATCGTGGCCTTCGACGACATGTGGTGGGCGCTGCTCGTCCCCGCGGTGTTCCTCGCCGTCGACACCGTTCACGGGAACGTGCTGATGCCGCTCCTCCTCGGCAAGCGCTTCACCCTCGATCCGGCCGTGCTGTTCGTGGGACTCTTCTTCTGGTGGTTCGTCTGGGGCACCGCGGGCGCGCTCCTCGCCGTGCCCATGATGTCCGCCCTGCGGATCTTCTGCGATCACGTCGAAGGCCTGCAGAGGTTCGGGCACCTTCTGGGCGGCACGGACGCGGACGAGGCCCCCGCCGGAGAGTCGCTCCCCACCAGCGGCTGAGGGCGCCGCGGCGCCGGTTGACCAGGCGCCGCCGGCATCTGCGCTAGGCTTCCGTCGGTGCGCATCGCGTTCGCCGTGGTCACCGGCCTCGCTCCGCTCCTCGTCCTTCCCGGCCTCTTCGACTTCGCGAACCTCCCGCAATCGGCCTTCCTCCAGCTCAGCGCCCTGGGTCTCCTCGCGGCCGCGCTGGCGAGGCCCGTGTGGAGGCTTCGTGCCGGCGGGCCGGAATGGCCACCCCTGGCCGCGCCGCTGGCGGCCTGGCTTTCCTGGAGCGCCCTCGCGTGCGCCTGGTCGCCCAACCCCGCGCTCTCCCTTCGCCTGTGCCTGCACTGGCTCGCGGCCGTGATCGCCTACACGCTGCTGTTCCATCTCGCGGACCGCGCCGACGACTTGCGGCCCGTCGTCCTCGCCGCCTTCGCGGCCGGGGCCGCGGTCGCGGTGCTGGGCATCGGCCAGCGCGCTTTTGGCTGGACCTTCGTGCCCCAGGCGTTCCCACCCGCGGCCACCTTCGCGAACAAGAACGTGGCCGCCCAGTTCGCGGTGGGGGTGCTCCCCTTCGGCCTCCTCTGGATGACGGGATCGAGACGCGCACGACGCTCGGCGCCCGCAGCGGTGGCGGCGCTCCTGTTGATCACGTTCGTGCTCCTGACCCGCACGCGCTCCGCGGCGGTGGCGGCCGTCGTCGAGGGCCTGGTCCTCGGGACGTGGTGGGCCCGGAGCCGGCGGTGGGTCTGGCCCCTGGCCGCGGCGGCGGCCGTGCTCGTCATGGCCATCGCTTTCCAGCACCGCTGGTCCTCCCCCGGCTCGGCGGCGGCGGCCAGCGTCCAGGGCCGGCTCGCCATCTGGCGCAACACCCTCGTCATGATCCGGGAGCATCCGCTGTTCGGCGTGGGGCTGGGGGCGCATCCCGCGTTCTATCCGGCCTATCACCGGCGCGCCGTGGTCGACCCGCTGTTCAGCTCGCGCCTCCGTCTCGACTTCGCTCACGACGACTACCTGCAGCTCACGGCGGAGCTGGGCCTGGTCGGGGCCGCGCTGCTGGTGCTGCTGGCCGTTTCCGCGGTGCGGCTGGTGCGACAGGCCCGCCGGAGAGCCGGAACCGGCGAGGAGGCCGTCCTGGCCGCCGCCGCCACTGCGGCCGCGGCGGGTCTTCTGACCGACGCCGTCTTCAGCTTCGCCGCCTACCGCGCGCTGCCTCCGTGGCTGCTCGCGCTGGACGCGGGGATACTGGCCGTCGTGGCCCGGGGGCCGGCGCCCGCGCGGGGATTCGTGGTGGCCGCGCCCGCGGCGCGGCGGGCCGGCGTGGGCGCCGCGGCCGTGGCCGGCCTGGCCCTGGTGGTGGCGCAGTCGCGGTGGCTCCGCGCGGATGGCCATGTGCGGGCGGCCGAGCGCGCAGAGTCACGAGACGACTGGTCGGGTGTCGTCGGCCAGGCGAGAGCGGCGGTGGCCCTCGACCGCGCGCGCGCGGACGCCTGGTTCTCGTGGGGAATGGCCTCCCTCGTGGCCGGACAACCGGAGGAGGCGGTGCGCGCGCTGCAGGAGGCGGTGGCGAGAGACCCCTTCGACCCCAACGCCCTGGCCAACCTCGGCTTCGCGCGCGCGAAGACGGGAGATCGCGTGGGGGCGGCCGACGCGCTCCGTCGAGCCTCCCGGATCAATCCCGCGGAAGGGGAGATCTCGTATCAGCTCGGCCTGCAGCTCCAGGAGACGGGAGACGGCGCGGGAGCGCTGGAGGCGTTCCGCCAGGCCGCGGCCGCGGCCCCGAGCGATCCGCGCCCGCAGTACCGCCGCGGGTTGCTCGCGTTGCGCGCACATGCGCTCGGCGAGGCGGAGGAGGCG
>DASTLK010000522.1:0-7746 GCA_035715025.1 Vicinamibacteria bacterium | reverse complement strand
TTTCCCGGCTTCTCCTTTCCGATCCCCAACGCCGCGGTGCCCACGCTACTCACGGCCCCCGACGGAACCGTCCTCTACGACGACAACGCGCCTCTTCCCTTCGATCTCTCCACCGCGCACGCTGTGACGTTCCCGTCGGCGTATACCGGCACCATGACCCTCCCCAACACGACTCGGGCCTTGCGCGAGTCGCGCCCGGGGGGGTACCTCTCGGGGGAGTGGAGCTTCCAGGTGAACGACTATGCGCTGGAGTGCGCGACGCCGCCCATCTCGTCCTTCTGCTCCGGCGGGTCGACGACCGACCGCTACGACGTCACCGTCTTCACGGAGCCCCTGGTGCCGAGGAAGGGCGGGCTCGACGTAGCCGTCTACCTCGCCAGCGACAGCCTGACCGCCTCCGTGGCCGTGGAAAGCCCCGCCATGCGGCGGTACGCGGACACGCTCTCCGACCTCTACGGCCAGGCCGGGGTGTGCGTGTCCAGGGTCACCGTGTACGACCTTCCGGCATGGGCGAAGGCCCGTTACGCGACGGGCATCGACGTCGAGGACCTCGGCCCCTGCAGCAACTTCAGCCAGCTCTTCACGCTGTCGCAAGCGGCGGACGAGCTTCCGCTCTTCTTCGTCGACGCGATCCAGTTCGGAGGCGGCGGCTTCGGAGAGATCGTTGGCATCGACGGCGCCATCCCCGGACCGGCATCCCTCGGCGGCACGGTCAAGAGCGGGGCGGTCGTCAACGCCTCGGACCTGGCCGCCGGCCGCTGTGGCGGAGACATCGACGTCGGCGGCTGCGGAGCCGACCTCGTCGCGTACATCAGCGCCCACGAAGGGGGCCACTTCATGGGCCTCTTCCACACCACGGAGGCGTTCGGCAACGCCTTCGACCCTCTCCGTGACACGCCGCGATGCCTGTGCAGCACCGCCTGCTTGAGCGCGGAGCAGGCGAGCCTGTGCGCCAACGGCCAGCTCGTCTTGACCGCGGACGTGTGCTCGCAGGCGGGCAACAGCCAATGCGCCGGAGCCGACAACCTGATGTTCTGGCTCCTGGAGCCGCCCTTCTCCCGGGGGAATCTCTCTCCCGAACAGGGGCAGGTGATGCGGGCGAACCCCGTGGTTCACTGAAAGAGGCCACCCATGAGCTCGATCGTCCTCACCGCGCTTCTGATCGCCATGCCACCGACGCCCTCGGCCCCCGCGCCCGCCTCTCCCGCAGTGGCTTCGCTCACGGATGGCCAGGTGCGCGCCCAGGTCCTCGCCTATCTCGCGACCATCGACACTCCGATCCCAGACGCGGCCTGGGCCGCGCTCGGCGCACGCGCGGAAACGGTCCTGCTCGACGTCGTGCAGGATGCGGCCACGCTGCCCACCCGCAAGGCCAAGGCCGTCGACGGTCTGGCCGCGCTGCACTCGGCCGCGGCCCTGCCCGCCCTACGCACGGCCGCCCGCGCGGGCACCGAGCCGCTCGTGGTGCGCTTCGCCGCGCTGCGTGGGCTTGGCCAGATCGCCGATCCGGGCGCCGTCTTTACCGAGCTCCGTCCGCTCCTGGAAGGAGCCGAGGACTCCCGAGTGCGGGCGGTCGCCGGAGAGGTTCTCGCGCGCCGCGGAAGCGCCACCGCGTGCGACGCCGTGCGCGCCCAGCTCGGGCGGGAGGAGGAGGACAAGCGGCCGCAGTTCGACCGCGCGCTGGCGGTGTGCGCAGGACGGTGACCGTCGCGAGCCGGGAGAGCTCCTCCGCGAAAGGCCGGCCCTAGCTTCCCGCGCCGCCGGCGGCCTCCGGCAAGGAGGCGACCAGCGCCGCCGCCAGCCGCGCGTCGGCCCCAGCCAGGCCGGCGGCCTCGCCCGCCGCGCGCCGATCGTGGGGATGGCGCGATACCGCGTGGAGCACCGCAACCGACCAGCTGGGCACGGCCGCTTGCGACCAGTGCTCCGCGATCGACACCCACGGACGCCGCGCGAGCTCGTCCGGCAGAAAACCGGCGGCCGCATGTGCGGCCGCGATCGCGATCAGGCACGCGCCCGCGGTCCGGCCGCCGTCGCGATCCACCAGTCGAGCCGTCGAGAACATGATACCGGCGGTGAACTCCGGGTCGAGGCCGCGGCGCCGGAGCGCCCACAGGCCGGCCACCACCGCAAGCGCTTCCGCGCCGGGGCCACTTTCGTCCTCGGGCCCGGGAGGCGCCGCCTCGTACCAGGGTTGGGTCACGGGCGGATCCAGCAGACGGGCCAGGCGGATCATCTCGACCTCGCCCGCCCCGTCCGCATCCGCCAGCCAGCGCTCCGGAGCCAAGCCGCGCGGCCCGCGGCGCGGGCCTTCGCGAAGCGCGGCCTCCATCGCCGTGTCGCGTACGGCCGGGCGAAGAGGGATCTCCTCCGCGAGACGCGCGAGGTACACCGTGAGCGCCCGCGCGTGGGCGTCCGTCTCCTCGAGGGTCCCGGACGCGTCGAGCAGGATGTGCGCGAACCGGCGTTTCTCCGCGGCCGGCATCTGCGCCGCGATGCGCGCCCGCGCGGCTGTCACCTCGATCCGGTCGCGCTCCACCAGGCGGCGGAGCTGCTCGCCGCCCTCGCAGTCCACCACGACGAGCCGGTCGAAGCGCAGGTGAAGTCCCGCCTCCACCAGAAGGGCCGCATCGGTCACGAAGACCCGGCCCCCGCCCGCGGCGTGGTCGGCGGCGCGGCGCGCCTCTTCGTCGCGCACGCGCGGGTGCACGAGCGCGTTGAGCTCGGCGCGGGCGGCGGCGTCCGCGAACACGCGGGCCCCGAGCACCTTGCGGTCGACGGTCCCGTCCGCGGCCAGGATCCCGGGCCCGAACGCCGCCACCACGTCGTCGTAGGCGGGCCCCCCCGGCGCCATCACCTCATGGGCCACGGCGTCGAGGTCGAGGGTGCCGAAGCCAGCCGCGGCCAGGTGGCGGCGCACGCGCGACTTGCCGCAGGCGATGCCGCCGGTGAGGCCGACCCTCAGCACCGCTCAGCCGAGGACACCGTATTGCTCATCAGCATCGCGATGGTGAGAGGGCCGACGCCCCCCGGCACCGGAGTGAGCGCGCCCGCGCGCTCCCGGACGGATGGGGCGTGGACGTCGCCCACGAGCAGATAGCCCCTGCGCGCGAACTCCTCGGCGCGCTCCGGACCGCCCAGCTCCGCGGCGGCGGCCGCGTCGTGCACGCGGTTCATGCCGACGTCGATCACGGCCGCACCCGCCTTGACGTGCTCGGCGCGCACGAGGCCCGCTCGCCCCACCGCCGCCACCAGGACGTCCGCCTCCCGCGTCACCGAAGCGAGGTCGGGAGTCTTCGAATGGGCCACCGTGACCGTCGCGTCCGCGTGCATGAGGAGCAGCGCCATCGGCTTCCCCACGATGTCGCTGCGGCCGAGCACGACCGCGCGCCGCCCGGACAGGGCGATGCCCTCGCGGGCGAGCAGCTCCATGATCCCGGCGGGCGTGCAGGGCACGAAACGCGGGCGCTTCTGCACGAGCAGGCCGACGTTCTCGGGATGGAAGCCGTCCACGTCCTTGGCCGGATCGACCAGCCGCAGGACGCGCGCGGCGTCGACCTGCGGCGGCAGGGGCGTCTGGACGAGGATGCCGTGGATCTCGGGGCGCGCGTTGTAGGCTTCGACCACCGCCGCGACCTCGGAGGTGCTCGCGGTCGCGGGCAGCCGTACCGTGTCGTGAAGGAGCCCGAGATCGTCGCCGGCCTTCGTCTTGCTCCGCACGTACACCGCGGAGGCGGGATCGTCGCCGACCAGGAGCACGCCGAGGCCGGGCCGCAGGCCGCGGGCGGCGAGGGCGGCCACGCGCGGACGCAGCTCCTCGCGGATGGCGCGGGCGGTGGCGGCGCCGTCGAGGACGCGGGCAGGCATGGCGCGCGGATGATACTGCGTCAGCCGCGGATCGCGGCCGCGAGCTCCGTGAAGGCGCGGGCCAGGTCCGGCGCGTCCATGAGGTCGGAGATCACGGCCACCGCGTCCGCGCCCGCCTCCACGACCGACCGCGCGTTCTCGCGCGTGATGCCGCCGATCGCGACCAGGGGACGGGAGGTGGTGGCGCGAGCGCGCCGCACCATCTCCAGGCCCACCACCGGATCCGGGTTGTCCTTGGTGCGCGTCGGGAAGACGGGCCCGATGGCCACGTAGTCGACGGGCTGCGCGGCCGCCGCGGCCAGCTGGGCCAGATCATGCGTGGACACGCCGAGCAGGGCACCGGCGCCCACGACCTTCCGCGCGTCGGTCCCCGTGAGGTCGTCCTGCCCGACGTGGAGGCCGTCGGCCCCCAGGATGCGCGCGATGTCGGCGCGATCGTTCACCACCAGCGGAGCCCCGGAGGCCCTGGCGGCGGCGAGCGCGGCGCGGGCCAGGGCCAACCAGGGGCGATCGGCCAGGCCCTTCACGCGGAGCTGGATGAGCCGCGCTCCCGCCCGCGCGAGCGTGTCCACCACGAAGGCGGCATCGCGGCCGCGGAGCCGTCCGGCGTCGACGATGGGATACGCGAAGGGGGCATCGGGCAGCCGGGCCACGGGGGCGGCCGGTCAGGAGGCCGCGGTCGCGGCTCTCTTCTTCTGAGGCTGGAAGCGTTCCATGAAGTGGGTGTCGAGGCGGCCGGCCAGGAAGTCCGGGTCGTCCATGATGCGGCGGTGGAGGGGGGCATTGGTCTTGATGCCTTCCATCACCACCACGTCCAGCGCGCGCCTCATCCGGGCGACGGACTCCGTGCGGTCCCGGCCGTAGGTCATCAGCTTCGCGACCAAGCTGTCGTAGTACGGCGAGACCTCGCAGCCGTCGTGCGCGTAGGTGTCGATGCGCACGCCCGGACCACCGGGCAGGTTCATGTGGCGGATGACGCCTGGCGAGGGCACGAACGTCTCCGGATCCTCGGCGTTGATCCGGCACTCCAGGGCGTGTCCCGTCCACACGATGTCCTTCTGGGCGAAGGAGAGCGGCTCCCCCGCCGCCACCAGGATCTGCTCCTTCACGAGGTCGCGCCCGGTCACGAGCTCGGTCACGCCGTGCTCCACCTGGATGCGCGTGTTCATCTCCATGAAGTAGAAGTTGCCGGCGGGGTCGACCAGGAACTCGACCGTGCCCGCGTTGACGTACTGGACGGCCTTGGCCGCGTCCACCGCCGTCTGCCCCATCCGCCGCCGCATCTTCTCGGTCACGAAGGACGACGGCGCCTCCTCGATGATCTTCTGGTGGCGGCGCTGGACCGAGCACTCACGCTCGCCGAGGTGGACCACCTGTCCCTTGGTGTCCGCCATGACCTGGATCTCGATGTGACGGGGCCTGTCCACGTAGCGCTCGAGGTAGACGTCGGGAACGCCGAAGGCGGCCTGGGCCTCCGCCTGGGCGGCCCGGAAAGCGGGCTCGAGATCGGGAGCCGCGCGCACCACGCGCATGCCACGGCCTCCGCCCCCTGCCGACGCCTTGAGGATCACGGGGAAGCCGATCTCCCGGGCGCATTTCGCCGCCGCGGCCTCGTCCTCCAGGACCCCGGGGGAGCCGGGAGTGACGGGCACGCCCGCCTTCTGCATGGTCTTGCGCGCGCGGCTCTTGTCGCCCATGAGGCGGATGGCCTGGGGACCCGGGCCGATGAAGCGGATGTTGCACGCCTCGCAGATCTCGGCCAGGTAGGCGGACTCGGAGAGGAACCCGTAGCCGGGATGGATGGCGTCCGCACCCGTGATCTCGGCCGCGCTGATGATGGCGGGGATGTTCAGGTAGGACTCGATGTTGCGCGGGGGTCCGATGCAGACGGCCTGATCGGCGAAGCGGACGTGCAGGCCCTGGGCGTCGGCCTCGGAGTACACCGCGACCGTCTTGACTCCCAGCTCCTTGCAGGCCCAGATGACGCGGAGGGCGATCTCCCCCCGGTTCGCGATCAGGATCTTCTTGAACATTCCTGGAGCGGCCGTGCGCCCCTAGCGGTCGGCCCGGATGCTGAACAGGGTGTCCCCGTACTGCACGGGCTGTCCGCTCTCGCGGTGGACCTTCAGCACCTCCCCCGCCACCTCGGCCTCGATCTCGTTCATCAGCTTCATGGCTTCGATGATGCAGAGGACCTGTCCGACGCGGATACGGTCACCGACATCGACGAAAGGGGGAGCACTTGGATCGGGCGTGCGGTAGAAGGTGCCGACGATCGGGCTCTTCACGAGCGTCACGCCAGGCTCGGCTTCGGCCGCGGGCGCGGCCACCGCGCCCACGAGAGTCGGCGAAACGGGCGGCGCCGCGCTGACCGGGCCTCCCAGGGAGGGAAGCACGGAGGCGACGAGCGGCCCGCCGCCGGGGGCGGATGCATGATTGGCGGAGGGAGCCGGGCCCTTGCGGATCCGCAGCTTCATGCCCTCCTCCTCCAGCTCGAAGTCCGTGATCTCCTTCTCTTCGAGGATCTGGAGGATCTCCTTGAGCTCCTTGAGGTCCAATGCCTCTCCTTAGCTGAGGTCTGCCGAGCTCGATCGGATCGGGAAAACCCCATTATTCCGCCCACGCTCGGGGGGTGTCAAGGAAACGAGGAGCGTCTCCGGAATGGACTCCTAGGCGAACTCACGCTCGAGGGCGAGCCCGGCCGCGTGGAGGGCAAAGCGGGCCCGGCCCATCAGCGCACCGGGCGCGAGGGCGGCGAACAGGAAATACTCCGGCGTGATCGCCACCAGCAGGGCGACCATCCGTTCGGTGACGATCGAAAGCTCCTTCAGGTCGCCGAGGCCGGTGTCGGAAGCCGCGGAGAGGCTCGCCCGCAGCAGCGTCGTGTATTCGGCGGCCACCGCGTCCAGGTTGGGCTCCGGATGCACCACGAGCTTGTCGATGGGAATGCCGTCCGTGCCCATCACGATCAGCACGTGCGTCTCCGGCACGCGCGCCGCGATGGTCTTGAGGGCGTCGGCGAAACCGGTCAAGCGTTCATCCCTTCTTGATGGCGGCCAGCATGCCTTCGAGCTTCGCGATCGTACGCTCCAAGACAACCCTCCGCGAGGGCTGGTCCGTGCCGGCGGACGGAGGGGCGCCCCGGGTGTCCTGCAGCTCGGCGAGCCGGCGGCGAAGCCGGTCGTTCTCCGGCTCGCGCTCGATGAGCTCGCGATAGACCTCGACCGCCTTCTCCGGGAAGCCTTGCTTGAAGTAGAGCTCGGCCAGGGTCGCCGACATCAGCTCGCCGGAAGCGGCCTCGGGCGCTGGTGACGGTGACGGTGGTCGTGCCGCGGCTGACGGTGGCGGTGCCGCTGCGGGGGATGGCGGCGCCGGTGCGGGTGCCGGAGGCGCTGACGGAGGCGGTGGCAGTGGCGCTACCGCCGCCCGTGGCGGTGCCGGTGCCGGTGCCGGAAGCGGTTGCCGTTGCGGCTCCGGAACGAGTGTGGGCACGGGAGCGGCCACCGAAGGCGGCGGCGCAGGGGCGGCCCACGGGACCTCGACCGTATTCGCGGCCACCGGCGGCACCGGCGAGGGCGGCGGCGGCTCGAACGCCGCCCGCGCTTCCGGCGCCGCGGGGGCCGGAGGCGGAGGAGAAGGCGGAGGCGTGGCCTCGGGTGGACGCGCGGCCACGGACGGCGGAGGCGGAGGGACAGGCGTCGGCGGCGCCGATTCGGCGCGCGCCAGAGCCGGAGCCGGAACCGGAGCCGGAGCGGGAGCCGGGGCGGGAGCCGGGGCCGGCGCGGGGGCGAAGGGGATCGTCGGGCCCGGGCCGGCATCGAACTCGAACTCCATCATCGGGGGTTCGGCGGAAGGCCGCGGCGGGGGCGGCGCGGCGGAGGG
>DASTLK010000521.1:0-10770 GCA_035715025.1 Vicinamibacteria bacterium | reverse complement strand
CGTGGCCGACCGCCGGCAGCCCAACGAGACGCTCACCATCGTGGTGCCGCAGTTCGTGCCACGGAAATGGTGGCACCAGCTCCTGCACGCGCAGACGGCGGTCATCCTCCGGCTGGCCCTCATCAACCGGCCCGGCATCGTGATCACCAGCGTCCCCTACCACATGGCGCCGGACATGGGCGAGTTGGACGCGCCCGCGACGGGAGGAAACGGCTAGTGTTCATCATCGTGGTGGGATGCGGCCGCGTGGGCGCGGAGCTGGCCTTCCGGCTCTACCAGCGCGGACACCAGGTGGCGGTGATCGACCAGGTGGGAAGCTCGTTCGCGAACCTCGACCCCGAGTACCGCGGTCGCACCATCGAAGGCGAGGTGCTTTCGAACGACGTGCTGACCCGCGCCGGCATCGCGGAGGCGGACGGCCTCACCGCCGTCACCAACTCCGACTCCGTGAACGCGGTGGTGGGGCACATGGCCCGCGAGGTGTACAAGGTGAGCAACGTCGTGGTGCGGAACTACGATCCGCGCTGGCTTCCCATGCACGAGGCCTTCGGCCTGCAGGTCGTCAGCTCGACGGCCTGGGGCGCGCAGCGCATCGAGGAGCTGCTCTACCAGCCGCTCGGTCGCACCGTGTTCTCCGCCGGGAACGGCGAGGTCGAGATCTACGAGATGGTCGTCCCCGAAGCCTGGCGGGGCCGCCTGGTCGGGGAGCTGCTCGCGTCGACGGAAGCGCTCGCCGTCGCCTTCACGCGGGCCGGGCGCTCCCTGCTTCCCGCACCGGACGTGGTGCTGGCGCCGGGTGACATCCTGCTCGTCAGCGCGACCCTGGCCGGCATCGAGGCGCTGCGCGAGCGGGCGGCGCCGGCCGGAGGACCCCGCTGATGGCGGACACACGCTCCATGTTCGTGCTGATCGCCGGCGGCGGGCGCACGGGCGCCCAGCTCGCCTCCTTCCTCGTCTCCCAGCACCACGAGGTCGTGGTCGTCGAGCACCGGCCGCAGATCCTCGCCCACATCCACCGCGAGCTGCCCACGGAAGTGGTGTTCGAGGGCAACGCCACCGACCCCGACGTGCTGGAACGGGCGGGGATCCGGCGCGCGCAGGTGCTGGCCGCGTGCATGCAGGGCGACGCCGACAACCTGGCCCTCTGCTTCATCGCGCGCAGCCGCTACTCGGTGCCGCGCACCATCGCCACCATCAACAACCCGCGCAACGCCTGGCTCTTCGACGCGCACTTCCACGTGGACGTGGCCGTGAACCAGGCCGAGATCCTGGCCAGCCTCATCGAGCAGGAGATGTCTCTGGGCGAGATGATGACGCTGCTCAAGCTGCGCCGCGGCCGCTACTCGCTGGTCGAGGACAAGATCCAGCCGGGATCGCGCGCGGTCGGCGTGGCCCTGCGCGACCTGCCCCTGCCCCCCAAGGCCGTGATCGCCGCCATCATCCGCCAGGGCGAGATCGTCATCCCGCGCGGCCAGGTCGCGTTCGAGGCGGGTGACGAGGTGCTGGCCATCGTGGACGAGGACGAGGTCGAAGAGCTGGCCGCGATCTTCGGCCACCCGGTACAGGTCGCAGGCGAGCCGCGGTAGGCGAGGACGCCGTGATGAGGCGGCTCGACCTGGTGCTCGTCGCCCTGACCCTGGTCCTGGGGACCGTCTGGTTCTTCCTCCGCCGACAGGCGCCGGCCCCGGAGCCCGCGGGCCGCGCGAGCGCGCGCGCGACCGGCCCGTCGCGATCCGTCGGCCAGGCGACGCCACGCCCGCCCGCGCGATCCTCCGGGCCCGGCCGGCCGCGCGGGTCCGGCGAGCCCGCCGCCGGTCTCACCATCGAAGCGGATGTGCCCGAAGCGGACGTCTTCGTGGATCGCGAGTACAAGGGGAAGGCGCCCCTGGTCCTGACGGACGTCGTGCCCGGCCCGCACCGCATCAACGTCTCCGCCGAAGGCCAGGATGGGTACGCGGAGACGGTCGAGGTGACGGGGGAGAGCCAGACCCTCAGCGTCCGGCTGCGGCAGGTCCGGCTCGCCGCCTCCCTCGAGGTGGTGCACAAGCACGCGATCGGATCGTGCCGCGGCCGGCTCTCCGCCACGCCCGCGGGCCTGCGCTACGCCGCGGCCAGGGGCGACGACGGGTTCGACGTGCCGCTCAGCTCGGTCGAGCGCATGGACGCGGACTACCTGAAGAAGCAGCTCACGGTGAAGCTGCGCGGGGGCCGCACCTACAACTTCACGGAGGCGGGCGGCAAGGCGGATGCGCTGGTGGGATTCCAGCAGGCGGTGGCCAGGGCGCAGTCGCGATTGGCCGCGGGCACCCCGAAATGAAAATCCCCGGCTCCGGGCATTTCCCGGAACCGGGGCCACGGCACTGACCGGCCGGGCTCAGTGCTTGTTGCGCGTCGCGATGTCGTAGATGGTGCCGCCCACGAGCCCGACCACGCCGCCCTTGACGGCGCCGCTCTTGCCGCCCATGACGGCGCCGACCCCGGCGCCGGCGGCGGTGGAGCCGCCGATGATGATCGCGCTCTTCTTCCAGGAACGGGTCTGCGGGGCCGAGTAATCCGAGTTGCGGCTGTAGCTCGGCTCCGCGCTCCGGCCGTAGGTCGAAGACGCGGTGGTGGCGCGCGCGGTGGATGCGCTCGAACGGCGCGCCGTGCTGCGATACGCGGGCTGCGCGACCGGGTCACGATAGACGACTCGCTCCGCCGGCTGCGCGGGCGACACGATCGCCGGAACGAACTGCGAGACCGGCATGGCCGTGGCCATGCCCGGCGTCATCGCACCGGCGGCAAGCCCCGCCTCCGCCCCCACGCACTGCACCTGCGACTGTCCGGTGCGCGGATCGGTGGAGACGAGCGCCTGGCGGCCTTCGCCGCAATTGACGAGCGTCGTCCGATTCGCGTCCGTCTGACTGACGAGAGCGGGACCAGCCAGGGACGACTGCGCCGAAGCGGAACGCCCCGAGTTGGCCAAAAGCAGGCCGCCCAACGCCAGCACTCCGACGCCGGTTGCGATCATTGCCTTCATGGCCCTACCTCCCAATGTTCGAACGCCCAGAGCGTTCACGGCCCTCTATGGAGCAATGGGTCTGCCATGTCATAACTCGAGAGGCACGAGTGACTTGTAATCTCGAAGCCACTCGGGGAGTGTCCTCTCTGGAGGGCACTTCGGGTCGGGCGTCGGGGAGGACGAAGTCGAGGCGCTTCCGTTACAGACGTGCGAAGAAAGCCGCCCGAGGTCAGTCGAGGGAGACGTTGACGAAGACGGGCTCCGGCACGAGCGTGACCCCGAAACGATCGTGGACCCGCTCGCGCACCTCGCGTGCGAGCGCGACGACTTCGGACGCGGCCGCCCCGCCCCGGTTCACGATGGCCAGGGTGTGGCGGCTGGAGAGGCCGACGTTCCCGCGCTGATAGCCCCGGGCGAGCCCGGCCCTCTCGATGAGCCAGGCCGCGGAGAGCTTCACGCGGCCGTCCCCGGCGGGGAAGCGCGGCGGGTGCTCCCCCTCGCGCAGGATGCCGTCCCGGCGCAGGACGGTCTCCAGCTCGTCCGCGACGGCCGCGGGCACGATCGGGTTCGTGAAGAACGAGCCCACGCTGCGCGCGTTCGGATCCTCGGGATCGAGGACCATCGACTTGCGCCGGCGCAGGCCGATCACGGCCTCGCGGACCTCGGCCAGGGAAGGCACACCGAGGCCGCGCTCTTCGAGGTTTCGCGCCAGCTCCGCGTAGCGGACGGCCGGCGTGCCCCCGGGCCGCAGCGCATAGGTCACGCGCAGCACGATGAAGCGGCCCCGGTCCGCGGACTTGAACCGGCTGTCGCGATAGGCGAAGCCGCACTGCGCGTTCGTCAGCCGACAGACGCGTCCCGTCTGGAGATCGAGCGCTTCGACGGCCGAGACCGTCTCGCCGACCTCCTGGCCGTAGGCCCCCACGTTCTGGATCGGCGTCGCGCCCACGAGACCGGGAATCCCGGACAGGCACTCGACTCCGGCCCAGCCTTGCTCGACCGCGGCCGCCACCAGGGAGTCCCAGGGCTCGCCCGCCTCCGCCGTGACCTCGACCGTCTCCCCGACCGGCCGCGTCTCGATGCCGCGCGTGACGAGGTGAAGGACGAGCCCGGGGTGGCCCTCGTCGGCGAGCACGACGTTGCTGCCGCCCCCCAGGACGAGCAGGGGCAGGCTGCGCGCGCGCGCCCACTCGACGGCCTCGCGGACGGAGTCCTCGCTCGTGACGCGCGCGTAGTACCGGGCCGGTCCGCCTACGCCCAGCGTGGACAACGGCGCCAGGGGGAACTGCTCGCGGATGTCGAGCGCCATCAGCGCCAGTGTCTCACGGCATTCGCGCGCCGCCCGGCCCCGCGCGCGCACCGCGGATCTACACTGATTTCGAGGGAGGCGATGCGCACCATGGAGCCAGGCCGCATGCTCGTACGCGCCGCCGTGGTGGCCGCGGCCGGGCTGGGTCTTTCCGCCTGCGCGACGCTCGGCGCGTTGGGCCTCGGCCTGCGGCCGCTACACTTCGAGGCCGCGCGCGACCGTCCGGCCGAACTGCGTCTGGGCGGGGGACGGTTGGGCCTGCCCGATGCGGCCACGCTGCGGCTCTGGGCGCACGTGGAGAACCCGAACACGTTCGGCCTCACCCTCTCCGCGATCGAGGGCGCGGTGTACCTGGAGGACACGCACGCCGCTTCCGTGGACTTCCCGCTCGGCCTTCCCCTCGAGCCCGGTCTGGGCCAGGACATCCCGCTCGACATCTCGCTCCGTCTGAGCGAGCTGCCCTCACTCGGAGGCGTGATCGCCCGCGCGGTCAGCGGGCAGCCGCTCGCCTATCGTCTCGAAGGCCGCTTCACCGTCGACGCGGGCCCGCTGGGGACCCCTTCTTTCGGACCCTCCACGCTCCTGCGCGGCGAGGTCCGCCCATTTCGCTGATGGCCGTGGACCCCGTCTCTTCCGACGAGGACGACGCCCTTCCCCTGAGCGAGGACGAGCTCCAGGCGATGGTGCTGCGCGCGACCGTCGCTCTCGCCAATCCGCCGGGCAGCAACGCGCCGGAGCCGCGTCCGCGCCGTGACGTGGTCGAGGAAGCCTACGACACGGTGCTGCGCCTGGTGCGGGAGGTGCGGCGCTTGCGGCGCCGCGAGGACCGGGCCAAGGACGCGCTGCGCACTTCGCTGGCCGTGGGCGACGCCGGCTCCATGAAGTCGGCCATCGAGGACGTGCTCGACGACAGCGTCTAGGGGGCCGGCTTGAAAAAGCCGGCGACGGGCGGAGAATACCCCGCCATGTACCCAAATAGAGTGGGGCCGACGTTCGTAGCGGCGCTGGTGGCCGCGCTGTCGATATCCGCCGGGTGGGCGAACGCCCAGCCCGCCAACGCCCAGGCCAATCCCTATCGGACGGTGGAGGGCTGGGCGAAGATGCCCGAGGGCCGTGCCTGGGGAGCGACGAGCGCGGTGGACGTCGCGCCCGACGGCCGGTCCATCTGGGTCGGGGAGAGGTGCGGCGCCAACACCTGCGCCGGCTCGAGCCTGCCCGCCATCCTCCGGTTCGACGAGACGGGGGCGCTCAAGGCCAGCTTTGGCGCGGGGATGTTCGTGTTCCCTCACGGCATCCACGTGGACCGGGCGGGGAACGTCTGGCTCACCGATGCGCGCGCCCGGGACGGCAAGGGGCACCAGGTCTTCAAGTTCAGCCCGGACGGAAGGCTCCTTCTGACCCTGGGGAAGGCGGGAGTGGCGGGCGAGGGCCCGGACGTCTTCAATCAGCCCTCCGACGTGGCCGTCGCCGCCGGCGGCGAGATCTTCGTCGCGGACGGGCACGACGAGAACTCGAACGCGCGCATCGTGAAGTTCTCGAAGGACGGGCAGTTCATCAAGGCCTGGGGCAAGAGGGGCTCGGCCCCCGGCGAGTTCGACGTGCCTCACGGCCTCGCCTTCGATTCCCGGGGACGGCTGTTCGTGGCCGACCGTGGGAACAACCGGATCCAGATCTTCGACCAGGACGGCAAGTTCCTGGAGGAATGGAAGCAGTTCAGCCGTCCGAGCGGCGTGTACATCGACAAGCACGACGTGCTCTACGTGGCCGACTCGGAGTCGAACTCCAAGACCAACCCCGGCTGGAAGCGGGGCATCCGCATCGGAAGCGCGAAGGACGGCAAGGTCACCGCCTTCATACCCGATCCCGAGCCCGATCCGGAGAAGGTGGTGACCAGCGGTTCGGAAGGCGTGGCCGCGGATGCGCGCGGAAACGTCTACGGCGCGGAAGTCGGTCCGCGGGCGCTGAAGAGGTACGTCAAGAAGTAGACGCGGCCGCTACTTCCGCGAGGCGGCCGGCCAGGGCACGCCCTGCTCCGGCTGGACCGATCGCAGGCCCTTGTACACGAACTTCTGCAGGCGCTTCCCTTCGTAGGTCTCGGTGGTGTAGATGTTGCCTTTCGAATCCGTGGCGATGCTGTGCACGCCGAAGAACTGGCCGGGCTGGCGGCCGCCGTCGCCGAAGCTGGTCAGGATCTTGAGGGTGTCGCGCTCGAGGATGTAGATCTTCTCGTTCTTGCCGTCGGCGAGGTAGAGGTACCGTTGCTGCGGATCCTTCGAGAAGGCGATGTCCCAGACCGACCCGTCGCCGAGGGTCTTCTTCGCGATGAGGGTCTCCTTCACGAACGTGCCGTCCTTCTGGAACACCTGGATCCGGTCGTTCGGACGATCGCAGACGTACACGAGCCCGTCGCTCGCCAGCTCCGCGCAGTGCACCGGGGTGCGGAACTGCTGCGCGGGGGGCGCCTCGGGATCGTACTTCCCGAGATCGGTGTCGTCGGGCTTGTGGCCGTACGCGCCCCAGTAGCGCTTGAACTTGCCCGTGTCCGCGTCGATGACGGCCACCCGGCGGTTTCCGTAGCCGTCGGCGACGTAGGCCTCATTGGCCTTGGGGTCGATGAAGATCTTCGCGACCTGGCCGAAATTCTCGGTGTCGTTGCTGCCCGTGCTCTTGCCCGCGTGCCCGAACTGCATCAGGAGCTTCCCGTCCCGCGTGAACTTCAGGATGTGGGCGTCTCCCTTGCCGTTGCCACCGATCCAGACGTTGCCCTTGTCGTCGACGGTCACTCCGTGGTTCGAGGTCGGCCACTCGTAGCCCGGGCCGGGGCCGCCCCAATGCGCGACGACGTTGCCGGCGGGGTCGAACTCGAGGATGGGAGGCGCGGGGAGGCAGCAGGCCTCGGCGCTGCGCGGGGTCGTGGCCAGGCCGATCTCGGTCCGCTCGTTGAGGGTCGGCGCCCCGCGATGAATGATGAAGACGTGGTCTCGCGCGTCGACGGTCACGCCGACGCTGGAGCCGAGGATCCAGTGGTTCGGAAGAGGCTTGGGCCAGAACGGGTCCACCTCGAACGTCGGCGCCTGGACGGCGCCTTGGACCTCGGCGGCCGCCTTCCCCTCGAGCACGATCTGCGCGAGGCCGAGCGCCGCCAGGGCGGTGAGGAATCCCGCACCGGCGATCCAGGTGCGCTTCGAAGTCGATCGAACCATGGCCTGCTCCCTCCTCTGGCGCGCGCGAGGCGTGGCGTGGGGTCCCGAAAAGGTGGAAGGGCGCCAGTATACGCCGCGTTGGCGGCGCTGGCCCTCGCGCTGCCCTCACTCGCCGCCGCCCACGACGTCCCGGCGGACGTGACCGTGCAGGCCTTCCTCAAGCCGGAGGGCTCGCGGCTGCATCTGCTCGTCCGCGCGCCGCTGGCCGCGCTGCGCGACATCGACTATCCCACGCGTGGTCCGGGATACCTGGACCTCGCGCGTGTCGAGCCTTCGCTGCGGCAGGCGGCGAGGGTCTGGATCGCGGACGAGATCGAGATCTACGAAGGCGACGTCCGCCTCTCCCCGCCGCGCATCGTCGCCGCGCGCGTGTCGCTGCCGTCCGATCGGAGCTTCGGCACCTACGAGGAGGCCGCCGCCCACCTGACGGCGGCGCCGCTGCCGAGCGAGACGGAGCTCTACTGGAGCCAGGGGATGCTCGACGTGTGGTTCGAGTACCAGGTCCACTCGGAAGAGTCGCGGCTGTCGATCCATCCCGACCTCGCGCGGCTCGGGCTGCACGAGACGACCGTCCTGCGCTTCCTGCCCCCAGGAGGGGCGGTGCGCGCCTTCGAGCTCTCCGGAGATCCGGGTCTCGTCCGGCTCGCGCCGCAGTGGCATCAGGCCGCCCTTACCTTCGTGGACCTGGGCTTCCGGCACATCCTCGAGGGGACGGACCATCTGCTGTTCCTGCTGTGCCTGGTGATCCCGCTGCGCCGGCTGCGCCCTCTCGTGCTCGTGGTCACGGCCTTCACCGTCGCGCACTCGGTCACGCTCCTCGCGTCCGCCTTCGGCTGGGCGCCGGACGCGCTCTGGTTCCCGCCCCTCGTGGAGACCCTGATCGCGGCCTCCATCGTCTACATGGCGCTGGAGAACATCGTGGCCCCGCACCTGCGTCTGCGCTGGGCGATCGCGTTCGCGTTCGGTCTCGTCCACGGGTTCGGGTTCTCGTTCGCCCTCCGGCAGACGCTGCAGTTCGCGGGGTCCCATCTCTTGACCTCGCTCCTGTCCTTCAACGTCGGCGTCGAGCTGGGCCAGCTCGTCGTGCTCGGCCTGCTGGTCCCGGTGCTGGGTCTCGTCTTCCGGTTCGTTCCCGAGCGCACGGGCACGATCGTCGTGTCGGCGCTGGTGGCGCACACGGGCTGGCACTGGATGATGGAGCGCTGGGACCGGCTGCGGCAGTTCCGCTTCCCGTGGCCGGTGCCGAGCGCGGCCGGGCTGGCCAGCGCGACGCGCTGGCTCCTGCTCGTGGTGATCGCGGCCGGCCTGGCCTGGCTCCTGCTCGTCGTGCTCCTGCCCGCGGCCAGCCGGCGCGCGCAGAAGGAGGCGGCCCCCGGCTCCCGCGAACAGGCCCGATGACCATCACAGAGGTGGAGGTTCGCATGCACAGGACCGCCGTTATCGCCATCGCACTCTTGCTTCTGGCCCCGGCCGCCGGACGGGCGGAGCCTCCGGCCGAGGCCGAGCCGGAGAAGGTCATCGCTCTCGTGCTCTTCCCCGACATCACGCTCCTCGATCTGGTCGGGCCGCTGCAGGTCCTGAAGAGCCTGCCCGCGCCGTTCCGGACGGTGGTGGTGGGCGAGCGCAAGGAGCCGATGGCCACGGACGTGGGCCTGGCCCTGACCGCCGAGCGCACCTTTGACGAAGTTCCGCGGCCGTTCGCGGTGGTGGTGCCCGGCGGCCCCGGGTCCGTGGCCGCGATGGGAAACGCGGCCGTGCAGGGCTACCTCCGCGCGGCCGCGCCGCGGGCGGAGGTCGTGGGCTCGGTCTGCACGGGCGGGCTCGTGCTGGCCGCGACCGGCCTGCTCGAGGGCCGACGCGCGACCACGCACTGGGCCTACGCGCGCGAGCTCGACAAGCTCGGCGCGCATTACGTGCGGGAGCGCTGGGTGGAAGACGGCAAGTTCATCACCGCGGGGGGCGTGTCCGCGGGCATCGACATGGCGATCGCGCTGGCCGCGCGGCTGACCGACCGCGCCACCGCGCAGCGCATCCAGCTCGGGATCGAGTACGATCCGCACCCGCCCTGGGGCGGCATCGACTGGAGCCAGGTGGGCGAGAAGGAGCTGGCCCGTCAGCGGCAAGGGGGGACAGGGCGGCGCTTGACGGACGCGCCCCGCCTCCTGGCGGATCGGCCGGACCTGCTCAAGCGGCTCGGGCTCGCGGCGCAATAGATAAGGAGGCCATCGTGATGCATTCGACGAGCCGGCGGTCTTTCGTGCATGCGGTGGCGGGCGTAGGCTTGTGGGCCATGGTCAAGACGCCGAGGCTCGCGGGCGCCCAGGCCCCGCCGACGTTCGACCCGTCGCAGCCCCTGCCCGCGAACCTGCCCGTACCCGTGGACGACGGTGCCTGCGACCATCTGCCCGGCCTGGCCGTGCCGAAGATCAAGCTTCGGTCGACCAGCGGAGGTTGGGTCGACCTGTCGGCGGTGAAGTCTCCTCGCGTCATCGTGTACTGCTACCCGCGAACGGGAGTCCCGGGCCAGCCCCTCCTGCCCGGGTGGGACGCGATCCCGGGGGCGCGCGGCTGCACGCCGGAGACGTGCGCCTTTCGCGATCACCACCAGGACCTGCAGAAGCTCGGGGCCGAGGTGTTCGGCTTCAGCACCCAGACGACCGAATATCAGAAGGAGATGGTCGATCGGCTGCACGTACCCTTCGAGGTGCTGAGCGACGTCGATCTCGCCTTCGTGCACGCCCTGCGTCTGCCGACGTTCGACATCGAGGGCATGACCCTCGTGAAGCGGCTCACCCTCGTTCTGTCGCGGCAGCACGTCGAGAAGGTTTTCTATCCCGTCTTCCCGCCGGACACGCACGCGGCGGCGGTCATCGACTGGCTGCGTCGCAACCCGCGGGCCGCGTCCTAGAAACCGGTCACCAGGTAGCGACCCGGCGGGGCCGCGTGCTACCTCGCGGCCACGCGCTGTCGGACTTCCTGAAGCCAGTTGAGCACGACGTTGATCTGCGTGGGCGGCGTGTCCGACTCGCCAGGCTCGATCATCAGGAAGTCTCCGTCCACCGTCACGTCGTAGCTCGGGGAGTCGTCTGGCAGGGCTTTGGCCTCGAAGAGCAACCTCGGTTTCGATGCGGCGAAGGTCGCATCGGTCGTGACCGCGACCGCCATCATCCGTTCGCCACTCCAGTAGAAGAGTTCCTGGCCGTTCCTCGCCCACACCGGTCGGTTGCCACCTTCCGTCGAGATGCGCCAGCGGCCCC
>DASTLK010000520.1:0-5550 GCA_035715025.1 Vicinamibacteria bacterium | reverse complement strand
TCCGGCATCTCGGACGCCTACGAGCCGGAGGCCCTGATCGGCAAGAAGATCGTCCTCGTCGCGAACCTCAGGCCCGCGAAGCTCATGGGCGTGGAGTCCAACGGCATGGTCCTCGCCGCCTCCGTCGACGGCCGCGCCGTGCTCTGCACGTTCGACTCGGACGTCTCGCCGGGCACCAAGGTCAAGTAGCGACGCGGACGCGAGTGGCCCTGCGCGCGCTGGCCCGGGTGGCGCTGGCCGCCCTCGCCGCCTTCGCCACCCTCGGCTGTCCCTCGCGGGCCCCGCGCGAGGTCGCCTACGACCTGGCCGAGCGCCTGCCCTACGCGGAGCGCTGGTCGTCACGCGCGGTGCTGCTCTTCGGCACCCCCGCGTCCGAGCCGCAGCAGGTGGACGGCTTCTATCGCGAGGCGGCTTCCCCGGAGGGCGACCCCTTCGTATGGTCGAAGGGGGAGGCGGAGCTCGCGCTCGTCTGGCCCGCGACGCGCGCGCGCTTCGCGGTCGTGGACCTCGCGCCCTACAAGGGCGTGAAGGGCCAGACGGCGGAGGTCCGGCTCAACGGAACCGCAGTGGCCCGCTTCGCCCTCAACGACGCGCGCTATCGCTACGGGTTCGCGCTTCCCGCGGAGGCGCAGCGCACGGGCGACAACCGCCTGCGCTTCGTCTTCGCGGCCACGGCCTCGCCCGCGGACGACGCGCGCAATCCGGACCACCGGCAGCTCGCGGCCGCGTTCTACAGCCTCACCGTCGGCGACGCCGCCGATCCCGGCCTGCAGGACCTGCTCGGACGCGACGCGCCCCGGCCGTTCGCGATCACGAAGCCCGACGGCGTGCCCACGCTCGTCGAGGTCGGACCCAGCGTCGTGCGCTACGCCGTCCGTCTGCCTGCGTCGGCGGAGGTGCGCTTTACGCCCGAACTCCATCCCGGGGCGCGCGCGGCCGGCGCCTCCGCGTCGTTCCGCATCACGGAGGAGACGCACGCGGGCGAAGAGGACGAGCGGTGGTCGATGGTCCTCGGGCCGCAGTCCGCGCCGAAGGGCGAAGTCCGCGTCGCGCTGCGTGGCCGGGCCGGCGACGTCGTGCGGATCGGCCTCCACGTGGGGCCGGCTGGTGCTACGGGTGAGCGCTTCGCTTGGGGCTTGTGGCGCGCGCCGCGCGTCATGGGCCAGGCAGGTACCGCGGCCGCCGACCGCGTGAGGGCGTCCCCTACGGAGGACGCGCGGCGGCGCGCCGACTCCCTCCGCCAGAGCCTGGGCGCCCCCAACGTCGTGCTCGTCGTGCTCGACGCTGCGCGCGCCGACCATTTCGGCGCGTACGGGTATGCGCGTGCCACCACGCCGAACATCGATCGGCTCGCCCGCGAAGGCGTCGTGTTCGAGCGCGTGTTCACGCCCGCCGCCTATACGCTCGGGGCGATGTCGTCGGTGTGGACCTCGCAGTACCCCGACCGCCACCATGCCGAAGTCTCGTTTTCGGCCCGGCTGCCTCCCGATCGGCTCACTCTCGCCGAGCTGCTCGGCGCCCAGGGCATCCTCGCCGCCGGCTTCGTGTCGAACACGGTCGCCGGGCGGCTCAACGGGTTCGACCGCGGGTTCGCTCAGTTCCACGAGGTCTGGCAGGAGCAGGCCACGAGCGGCGCCGACGGACTGGGGCGGACGGTGCCGCCGTGGCTGGCCGAGAACCGCGAACGGCGATTCTTCGCCTACGTCCATTTCCGCGAGCCGCACGCGCCCTACGATCCGCCCGCGCCGTTCGACACGCGATTCGGTCCCGAAGGCCCGATCCCGAAATCCGCTCGGCGCGCGCCCGGTGACGGATGGATCACCGATGTCAACCAGTCCCGGCGCCCCCTCTCGGCCGCGGACAGGGATCACCTCGTCCGGCTCTACGACGGCAACCTCGCCTTCGCGGACGAGGTGGTTGGACAGCTGAGGGCCGCCCTGGAACGCGAAGGTCTCCTCGAGCGCACGATCGTGATCGTCATCGCCGATCACGGTGAGGCCCTGTTCGAACACGGTTGGATCGGGCACAACGTGCAGGTCTACGAAGAGAGCATCCACGTGCCGTTGATCGTGCGATTCCCGGCCGGGAAGGGTCCGTCCGGCCAACGGGTCGCGGCCATGGCCGACCTGCTGGACCTCGCCCCGACCATTGCCGACATTTTCGGAGTGCTGGGCCTGGGCGGCTCCGACCGGCGGTTCCAGGGCCGCAGCCTGCTGTCCGCATTTGCGGGAGGGGAGAGCGCGCCCGCGATCCTGTCGCGCACGGTCTGGGACCGCCCGCGTTACGCCCGACGTGACGCAGATCTCAAGTTCATCTACGACACGCGCACGGGCGAGGAGCAGCTCTTCGACCTCGCCCGCGATCCGGGCGAGACGAGCAATCTGGTTTCGTCGGAGCCCCTGCGTGCGGCCTGGTCGCGCCAATCCCTGCATCACGCGATCGCGAGTATGGCCCAGGGGGCACCCGCCCCCGAGACCAGCGCGACACCGCGTTTCACGCGCGATCAGTGCGAGAACCTGAAGGCTCTCAACTACCTTCCCTCGGATCAGAAGTGCTCGGAGCACTGACGTCGGTCAGACGCGCTTCTTCATGGGCGCTTCAGTGCTATCGTCCCCCTGAAGGAGGCGTCTCTTGGACGGGATGGTCGCGACCGTCGCCGGCGTGGGCTTCGTGCTCGGGCTCCGCCACGCCCTCGACCCCGATCACGTCGTGGCCGTCACCACGCTGGCCAGTCAGAAGATCGGCCTGCGGCGGACCTCGCTCGTCGGCGCCTTCTGGGGCCTCGGCCACGCCCTGTCGCTGGGACTGGCCGGGGGCGTGATCCTCGCCCTGCGCCTCACCGTTCCCCCCGCGGCCAGCCACGCGCTCGAGGCCCTGGTGGCGGTGATGCTGGTCGTATTGGGCACGCTGGCCCTGCGCCGCGCCCTGCGTTGGAAGCTGCACGCGCACCCCCACCAGCACGAGGGGACGACCCACGTCCACTTCCACGCTCATCGCCGGGAGGAGACGCAGGTGCACCGCCATCCGCACCCTCTGCAGGGCGGGCTGCGGCCGTTCCTGGTCGGTATCGTCCACGGCCTGGCCGGCAGCGCGGGCCTCGCGCTCCTCGCCCTGACCGCCGCGCCCACCCTCGGCGCCGGCCTCGTCTACCTCGCCATCTTCGGCCTCGGGTCCATCGCGGGCATGCTCCTCCTCAGCGCGCTCATGAGCGTGCCCCTGTCGTACGTCGAGGCGCGCTACGCCGCGCTCCATCGGGGAGTGCAGGTCGCGGCGGGCGCGGTCAGCGTCGCTTTCGGGTTGTACCTGCTGTGGGAGCACGCCGCGGGAGCGGCCGCGGCGGCCTGGCTCTCCTGAGGTGCCGGCGCTGACGCCCCTGCCGCGGCGTCTGATCGTCGCCATCACGGGGGCGACGGGCAGCCTCTTCGGCATCCGCCTCCTGCAGGTCCTGAAGGGCAGCGACGTCGAGACCCATCTCGTCGTCTCGCGCTGGGGCGCGCGCACGCTGATCCACGAGACGCCGTTCACCCTCGCCCAGGTGCGCCGGATGGCCACGCGCTCCTACGCGGAAGGCGATCAGGGGGCGGCCATCTCCAGCGGGTCCTTCGTCACCATGGGCATGGTCATCGCGCCCTGCAGCGTCAAGACGCTCGGCGCGATCGCCCACGGGGACGGCAAGGACCTCGTCCATCGCGCCGCCGACGTGGTGCTCAAGGAGCGCCGCCGCCTCGTCCTGGCCGTGCGCGAGTCGCCGCTGAGCGAGATCCACCTCGAGAACATGCTCAAGCTCTCCCGCATGGGGGTCGTGATCGCGCCGCCCCTGCCCGCCTTCTACAACCATCCGCAGGCGATCGACGACCTCGTGAACCACACGGTCAGCCGGCTCCTCGACCTCTTCGACATCCATGTCGACGTCGCCGAGCGCTGGAACGGCGTGATGGCCGTCGGCGGCAAGCGGGTGGCTCGCCGCAAGAAATCCGCCCGGCCCTGATCCTTCCTCCCCTTCCAGGGAGAGCGGGACGTCGGCTAGAATGATCGACCCGAGGGTTGAAGGAGGGACGACACATGTCAGTGCGCATTGGCGACGAGGCACCGAACTTCAAGGCGGAGACGACGCAGGGGCCGATCGATTTCCATCAATGGATCGGAGACGGCTACGCGATCCTGTTCTCGCATCCCAAGGACTTCACGCCCGTCTGCACGACGGAGCTCGGCTACATGGCGAAGCTGGAGCCGGAGTTCAAGAAGCGGAACGCGAAGGTCATCGGCCTGAGCATCGACCCCGTGGACGACCACAAGCGCTGGGCCAAGGACATCGAGGAGACGCAGGGCACGGCCCCGAACTACCCGATCATCGGGGACAGCGACCTCAACGTCGCCAAGCTCTACGACATGATCCACCCCAATGCGACGGGCGGGAAGCGCACCGCCGCCGACAACGCGACCGTGCGCTCGGTGTTCGTGGTGGGCCCGGACAAGAAGGTCAAGCTCACGCTGACCTATCCCATGACCACCGGACGCAACTTCGACGAGGTCCTGCGCGTCCTGGATTCCATCCAGCTCACGGCCAAGCACAAGGTCGCGACGCCCGTGAACTGGAAGCAGGGCGAGGACGTCATCATCGCGGGCTCGGTCTCCGACGAGGAGGCCAAACAGAAGTATCCGGAGGGCTGGAAGTCGCCCAAGCCCTATCTGCGGATCGTCAAGCAGCCGAAGTAGGGGCTCCCTCTCGCCCGCGGCGCAGTCCTAGGCCCAGCCTCCGGACGAGGTGGCGGAGTCGTCTCGTCCGCGGGCGAGCGCGCGCTCGACGTCTGCGACGTCGATGCGCAGGCGCCCCTCGGCCAGGCCGGGGGCGTGCTCGGGATCGAACTCGTAGGGCCGGATCACGCGCCGGAAGACCTCCTTGAGGGCGCGCGCGCCCAGCCGCGGCTGGCGCGCGGCCTCGGCCGCGATCCGGCGCACCGCCGACTCGCTGATCTCCAGCTTGATGCCCTGGCTGGCGAAATAGGCGTGCGACTGGCGGAGGGCGGAATCCGCGCTGCCCACGAAGATCTTGTACAGCTCGGCCTCGCCCAGCGGCTCCAGGACGACCACGGCGTCGAAGCGGGAGAGGAACTGGGGGGTCATCCCGTACGCGAAGAGGTCCTCCGAGCGCAGCCAGTCCCGCAGCGCGAAGCGGACCTCCTCGTGGATGCGCCCGGTCGCGGAGACGGTGGTCGTCTTGAGCGACTGCTCGCCCTGGCCCTGGATCACGCGGCCGAACACGCTTTCGTAGAGGCCCTCGAAGGCTCCCGCGCAGACGAACAGGAGCCGCGACGAGTCGACCTGCACCGTCGCGCCCCCCGCCCAGTCGGGCAACCGGAGCGGCACCGCCTCGTTCTCGATGAGGGTGAGCAGGGCTTCCTGGGCGCGTATCCCCGAGACCTGGACCTGGTCGCCGACACGGCTGCGGAGCTTGTCCACCTCGTCGATGAAGACGAGACCGTGACTGGCCTGGGCGACGACGCGGGCCACGGGAGCGGCGGCCCCGAGCTGATCGCGCGCCCGTTCCAG
>DASTLK010000519.1:0-6999 GCA_035715025.1 Vicinamibacteria bacterium | reverse complement strand
GGAAGGCCACCGCCTCCAGCCAGGCCTGCAGGACCTGGAGGGCGCTGGTGGCGGGATGGATGCCGGCGGTGATCGACTCCGCGTCGTTGGACCAGCCGGGGCTGCGCTCGCCGGCCACGAAGGGCAGGATGGTCAAGCCGTGCCCGTCAGGCGGCAGCGCGCGGAGGGCGGCGTCGAGCCGGGCCGTCGGCGGCAGGCGCAGGGCCGCGGTCGCCCAGGCAAACACGTTGCCGCCTTCGCTGAGGGCGCCGCCCAGCAGCGTCTCCTTCGCCCCGACCTTGTAGGCCCAGAGGCCCGCGGGCACGGACGGAGTCGCGTCGGGCAGGACGACGCGCATGGCGCCGGTGGTGCCCACGGTGAGCGCGACCCGCTCCGGCGAGACGCATCCGCTGCCCACGTTCGCGGCAGCGCCGTCGCCTACGGCAAGGAAGAAGGGCACGTCGCACAGGGCGGGCCAGCGTTTCGCGTAGGCGGGCGCGAGGCCGCGCGCCGCGCGGTCGTAGTCGGCCAGGGGCGGGAGGGCGTTGGCGCGGACGTGGAGATGGCGCAGCAGCGCCTGGTCCCACTGGAGGGAGCGGCGATCGAGCAGCCCGCTCCAGGCCGCGACCGAGTACGAGACGGGCACGGCCGAGGTCCCGAACCACCGCCCGTAGAGGAGCGAGCCCACGGGCAGCCAGCGCTTCACGCGGCGCGCGAGGTCGGGATGCGCGGCCTCCAGCCAGCGCAGCCGGGCCGGCATGTACGACGTGTGCAGGGGACACCCGGTGCGCTGATACACCTGCGCGAAGTCCAGCTCGCGGCGCAGCTCCTGGGCCTCGCGGCGGGCGCGGGTGTCCGCATAGGTATAGAGAGGCGTGACGGGCACGCCCCGCGCGTCCACGCCGCAGGCGGCGAACACGAGCGTGTCGAGGCCGACGGCGGCGATGCTCTTCGCGCGCGTGCGCGCCTTGGCCAGGACCGCGTCCACCACCTTCTCGACCGCGACGGCCAGGGCGAGAGGGTCTTCGTCCGCGGTGCCGTCCGCCGCCGTGCGCAGGGCGACGTGCCGCGCGACCTGGGAACCCTCCACGAGCCGGGCGCGGCGATCGTAGAGGTTGGCCCGCACCGACGAGCTCCCGACGTCGATCACCAGGATGAGCGGGGGCTCGACGGCGGCCTTCTTCCTGGTCACGGCGCCGCCGCCGCGGCCGGAAGAGCTCGCCCGCTCCGGGTCTGGAAGTAGCGGAGGATCCGGTCACGCCACTGCGCCGCCTCGAGGCTCTGCCGTTGGAGCTTCGCGAGGACGGCCTGGTGCCGCTCCGCGTCGACCCGGCCCCGCAGCGCCGTCCAGCGCTCCTCGAAGGCGCGCGCCTCCTCGGCGCCGCGCGTGTAGTGGGAGACGAGCTCGTCCCACAGCGTGCGGCCGGAGCGCATCGTGCGGTCCCAGGACACGTGATGGAACCAGAGGAGGAGGCGCTCGGGGACGGTGGCGGGATCCGCCCACTGCTCGCGCAGCGGCGACCGGTACTGGGAGACGGCGTCGCTGCCCGTGCGCGTCCGATCGAAGCCGATGCCGCTCGCGTCCGCCCGGTGGTAGTAGGTCGCGGACCAGTCGGCGCGGCGCGGATCGGTGTTCTCGGGCATGGGCGCGTAGTGGTCGCCGCCGATGAGATGGTGCAGCCCCAGGGGCATGGTGTAGTCCACGAAGGCCTCGCGCGAGCGCAGCATGATGTCGCGGATCGCGCCCACCACGTCGGGCGCGCGGGACCAGGTCATGCGGATCCATTCGTCGGCGATGCCTTCGGCGGTCAGGGATGGATCCCACGCGAGCCGGCCGTAGGCGTACCAGTTCGCTTGCGCGAAGTCGTGCCCGGTCCAGTTGGTGTCGCTCCCCGTGTTGGCCACGCCCGCCATCCCGGTCTGCGTGTGTCCCTCGAGCGTGCCGTCCACCACCTTCGCCGCCGTGGACCCGGGGCCCTTGGCGTAGGTATCCGCGTCCAGGAATTCCTTCCACATCGGCGCGAGATACACGAGGTGCGTGGACTGGCCCAGGTACTCCTGCGTGATCTGAAGCTCGGCCATGATCGGCGTGCCCGGGAGGGCACCGAAGAGGGGATGGAAGGGCTCGCGCGGCTGGAAATCCAGCGGCCCGTTCTTGACCTGCACGAACACGTTGTCGCGGAAGCGGCCGTCGAGGGGCACGAACTCCTTGTAGGCGCGCTTGACGCGGTCGGGGTCGGTCTCGGCGTCGTACACGAAGGCCCGGTACATCACCATCCCGCCGTGTGCCCGCACCGCGTCGGCGAGGACGTTCGCCCCGTCCGCGTGCGTGCGGTGGTAGTCCTGGGGGCCGGGCTGCCCCTCGCTGTTCGCCTTCACGAGGAAGCCGCCGAAGTCGGGGATCCGCGCGTAGATCTCGTCCGCCTTGTCGCGCCACCATTTCGTGACGCCGGGATCGAGTGGATCCGCCGTAGGCAGGTTTCCCAGGAGCTTGGGGGCGGCGAAGTTCGCGGACAGGTAGGCCCGGATCCCGTAGGGGCGGAGCGCGTCCGCGAGGGCCGCGGCCTTCTCGATATAGGCCGCGCTCAGTGACTTCGGATTCGCGTTGACGCTGTTGACCACGCTCCCGTTGATGCCGATCGAGGCGTTGGCACGGGCGTAGTCCTGGACGCGCCGGTCCACGCGGCCGGGCAGCTCTTCCCATTTCCAGAGCGATGCCCCGGCGTACCCGCGCTCGATGGTGCCGTCCAGGTTGTCCCAGTGATTCAGGACGCGGCGCTGGATGTGGGGCCGCTCGCTCAGGTCGAGGGCCTCGATGGGCTGCTCCGTCTGCAGGAGGCGCAGGAGATGGAACGTGCCGTACAGGGCGCCGATCTCGCCGCGAGAGGCCACCACGGTCGCGGCGTGTGCGCCGATGCGAGTCGATCGGATGACGTAGCCTTCGTCGCCGAGCGCGGCGAGGTCCTTGTCCCAGCCGAGGCCTGCAACCAGGGGTGAGTTGGACGGCGTGCCGACGACCAGCGCCCCGTCATCCCAGATCGTCCTCCCGAACGGCACCGAAGACCCCAGCATCCGGCGAGAGGCCAGCTCCAGCTCGACCACGATCGCCTGTGTGGTGGCCGTCCCGCCTTGTACGACGATCGACCTCAGCGAAGCCCGATAGGCGGCGCGCCGCTCTGCGTTCTCGACCGGGGCATAGCGCAGCCACAGGTCGTAGCCGCTTTCGGCGTGCACCGGGCGCGCGGCGGCCAGGACGATGACGCCGAAGCCGAGCGCGCCGGCACCTCGAATGAGCCGCCGCCGGTCGAAGAACAAGGTGAACCGGCACGTTACTTTCCGGTCCCGGCCCTGTCAAACGAGGCGAGAAGCGTGCAGGATCAAGGAGCATGGCGGAGGAGAGCGGCGGCGACGACGTCGGCGGAGAGGGTGCAGCGCGGCCGAAGCCGCCCCGTGTGCTCCTGCGCGTGCTCGCCGGCGTCGCCCTGGCGGGGGCGCTCTTCTGGGCTCTGCGCGGCCTCGATGTGCGAACGGTGTGGTCCACGCTCGCCGCCGCGCGGCTCGGATGGCTGGCCGTGGGGGTGGTCCTCAACCTCGGGGCCGTCTGCTTTCAGGCCGGCCGCTGGCTGGCTCTCGTGCGACCGCTCGCGCCCGCGGCGACGCTCGGCTCCGCGTTCAAGGCCATGGTCGTGGGGTCCGCGGTCTCGGCCGTGGTTCCGGCGCGCGCGGGGGACCTCGCTCGAATGCAATGGTTTGCCCGGCGCACCGGGCTTCCCCGGGCGTCGATCGCGGGCTCGATCGTGCTCGATTACGTGGTCAACGCCGTCGGGCTCCTCCTCGGCCTGGCCGTGCTGCCCTACTTCCTGCCCGTTCCCGCGTGGATCCGCCGGAGCATCGGCGGACTGTTGGTCGCGTTCGTCGCGGTGGTGACGCTGATCCTGGTCGTGCGCCCGTCCGCGGACGCGGCGCCACCGTCTCGAGGGGAGGGAGGGCTGGGCCGCGTCCGGAAAGCGCTGGCCCGCGTGCGGCTGGGCCTCGCCGCCACCAACCATCCTCGGGCCCTCGCGGGGTCCATCCTGTCCTCCCTGGGGTCGTGGACCCTCGAGGTGTACGTGATCGCCGCCGCCATGAAGGCCCTGGGCATCGTCGCGCCCATCTCGACGGCAGTGGTGGTGCTGATGGCCGTGAACCTCGCGCTCGCGATCCCCGGCCCTCCCGGGAACATCGGCACCCTGGAGCTGGGCGCCACCGTGGCCCTCGTCGGGTTCGGGGTCGCGAAGGAGAAGGCCCTGGCCCTCGGCCTCGTCTACCACCTGCTGCAGCTCGTGCCCATCGGCCTGCTCGCGATGCTCTTCGTCGGCCGCGCCGGCAGGAGTGAGATACGGTTGACAGGCGCGCCCGGGGGCGGATAGCGTGAGCGCTCCGCCGATGGTGACGCGTGCGGCGTTCGGCCGCCTGCCCGACGGCCGGCCCGTCGACGTGTTCACGCTGACGAACGGGCACGGCCTGGAGATGCGTGCGATCTCGTACGGCGCGATCATCGTGTCGCTGCACGCGCCGGACCGCTCCGGACGCCTGGAGGACGTGGTCCTCGGCCACGACGACCTGGCCGGCTACCTCGGCGCGTCGCCGTACTTCGGCGCCGTGGTCGGCCGCTACGCGAACCGCATCGCGCGCGGGCATCTCCCGCTGGACGGCCGCGTCCATGAGCTCGCCATCAACGACCCTCCCCATCACCTGCATGGCGGCCGGCGCGGCTTCGACAAGGTGGTCTGGGACGTGGAGGAGACCGCGGCTCCGAGCGGCGCCGGGCTGACCCTGCGCTACGCGAGCCCGGCCGGGGAGGAGGGCTATCCCGGGATGCTCCGCGCCGCCGTCACCTACACGCTCACCGAGGAGGACGAGCTGCGGATCGACTACGCGGCCCGCACGGACGCGACCACGGTGGTGAACCTCTCGCAGCATTCGTACTTCAACCTCGCCGGCGCCGGGCAAGGAGATGTCCTCGGCCACGAGCTCACCATCGACGCCGACCACTACCTGCCCATCGACGAGACGTCCATCCCGACGGGCGCGGTGGCGCCGGTGGCGGGAACGCCGTTCGATTACCGCGAGCCCGCCGTCATCGGCAGCCGCATCGCCCAGGCCGACGAGCAGCTCGCGCATGGCGCGGGCTACGACCACAACTTCGTGCTGCGTCGCCACGGGCCGGGGCTGGTCGCGGCGGCCCGTCTGGTCGAACCGGCCAGCGGGCGGCGACTCGACGTGCATACGACCGAGCCCGGCCTGCAGCTCTACACCGGCAATCGGCTCGATGGCCGGATCCGCGGCAAGAGCGGCCGCGTCTATCCGGCGCGAGCGGGCCTGAGCCTCGAGACCCAGCACTTCCCGGATTCGCCGCACCATCCGGAGTTCCCGTCCACGGTGCTGGCGCCGGGACAGGCCTACCTCTCCACGACCGTCTTCACGTTCGGAGTGTGCTGATGGGCCGACTCTTCCTCGGCATCGACGTGTCCACGACGGGAGCGAAGGCGCTCCTCGTCGACGAGAAGGGGACCGTGGTGGCGGCCGCGACCACGCCGCTCACGCTCTCCACTCCCAGGCCGCTCTGGTCCGAGCAGGATCCGCACGAGTGGTGGTCGGGCGTCACCCAAAGCATCCAGGCCGCGCTCGCGCAGGCGAAGGTGGGCGGAGGGGACGTCGCCGCCGTCGGCTTGACGGGCCAGATGCACGGCCTCGTCCTGCTCGACGACGACCAGCGCGTTCTGCGGCCCGCGATCCTCTGGAACGACCAGCGCACGGGCGCCCAGTGCGACGAGATCCGCGCCCGCATGGGCGGCCGCGCGCGGCTCGTCCAGGTCACCGGCAACGACGCGCTCACCGGCTTCACCGCGCCCAAGATCCTCTGGGTGCGCGAGAACGAGCCGGACGTCTACGCGCGCGCGCGCCGGGTGCTGCTGCCGAAGGACTACGTGCGGCTGCGCCTGACGGGCGAGGCCGCGATGGACAAGGCGGACGGCTCGGGCACGCTGCTGTTCGATCTGGCCGCGCGCGACTGGTCGGCGGAAGTGCTGCGCGCCCTCGACATCCCGCGCGCCTGGCTGCCGCCCACGCACGAAGGTCCGGAAGTCACCGGCACCATCACGGCCGCGGCCGCCGCGGCGACCGGCCTGCGTGAGGGCACGCCCGTGATGGCGGGCGGAGGCGATCAGGCCGCGGGCGCGGTGGGCGCGGGCGCGATCACGCCGGGCGTGGTCAGCCTCACCCTCGGCACGTCCGGCGTCGTCTTCGCGACCACGGACTCACCGCTGGTCGAGCCGGAGGGGCGCCTGCATGCCTTCTGCCACGCCGTGCCCGGCAAGTGGCATCTGATGGGGGTGACCCTGTCCGCGGCGGGCTCGCTGCAGTGGTACCGCGACACGCTGGCTCCCGGCGAGTCCTTCGAGGCGCTGGTCGCGGAGGCCGCCTCCGCGCCCGCGGGCAGCGAGGGGCTGATCTTCCTGCCCTATCTCTCGGGCGAGCGCACGCCGTATCCGGATCCCCTGGCCCGCGGCGCCTTCGTGGGGTTGACCGTGCGCCACCGCCGGGCGCATCTGACGCGCGCCGTGCTCGAGGGCGTGGCCTTCAGCATGAAGGACTGCATGGGCCTGTTCGCGCAGGCCGGGCTGGCTTCGGTGAAGCAGGTGCGTGTCGCGGGTGGGGGAGCGCGCAGCGCCCTGTGGCGGAAGATCCTGGCCAGTGTGCTCGGGGCCGAGCTCGTGACCGTCAACAGCACGGAGGGGGCGGCGTATGGGGCGGCGCTTCTCGCCGGTGTCGGGGCGGGAGGCTGGAAGGATGTCGCTTCGGCGTGTGAGGGCGCGATCGCGGTGACGGGTCGCGATGCGCCAGATCGGGAATGGCGGCGCGCGTACGACGCTCTGTACCCACGCTATCGGGCTCTCTATCCCGCGCTGAAGCCGGAGTTCGCGGCTCTCGGCGGGTCCGCCTCGGCCTGATCGTCGTGCTCCGGACCGCGAGGGTCGT
>DASTLK010000518.1:0-4724 GCA_035715025.1 Vicinamibacteria bacterium | reverse complement strand
CCGCCTCTTCCGAGGCCCGCGCGAAGACGGCGATGTCGGCGACGTTGGGCGAGAGCTTCGGGATGACGGGGAGGCGCGTGGCCTTGCGGACGGCGGAGACGACCTCGGAGGTCATGCGGGGATCCCCGCCGAAGGCCATTCCCCCCTTCTTGACGTTGGGGCAGGAGATGTTGATCTCGACCCCCGCCACGCCCTCCGTCTGGTCGACGATGCGCGTCACCTCCGCGTACTCCTCGACGGTGTCGCCGCAGACGTTGACGAGCACGGCCGTATCGTACGCGCGCAGCGCGGGCAGGACCTTCTCCACGAAGGCACGCACGCCGACGCCCTGCAGCCCGATCGCGTTGAGCAGCCCGGACGGGGTCTCCACGATGCGCGGGGTGGCGCAGCCGTCGCGCGGCGCGAGATAGAGGCCCTTGGAGACGAGACCGCCGAGCGAAGACAGGTCGAGGATGTCCTTGTACTCGACGCCGTAGCCGAAGGTGCCCGAGGCGGCGATGAGCGGGTTCTTGAGGCGCAGCCCGCCCACCTCGACGGCCAGGCGCGGCGCGGCCTGTACCGTCTCCGTCATCGCGCCTCCGTGGGCGTGGCCGCGGGCGCCCCGAGGCGTGCCCGCGAAGCCTCCTCGCCGGGCCAGACCACTTCGCGCGCGTCGAAGACCGGGCCCTCCGTGCACGCGCAGCGGTAGTGGGGTCGCGGCTCCGCCGCGGACTGCGTCCAGACCACGCAGCCGAGGCAGGTGCCGACCCCGCAGCCCATCCAGGGATCCAGGCTCACCTGCGCGGGCAGGGAGCGGCGCGCGGCCAGTCGCGCCACCGCGTGCAGCATGGCGTCCGGTCCGCAGGCGTACAGCGCGACCGGTCCGGTCTGGGCGTCCAGATACTGCTCGACCGCTTCCGTGACGCGCCCGTGGTGGCCGAGGCTCCCGTCGTCCGTCGTCGGCACGAGGGGCACACCCATCGCCGCGAACGGCTCGCGCACCTGGAGGTCGGCCGCCGTCCGGCCGCCGTAGAACACGCGCGCGCGGCCGCCCGCGCGGAGCAGCTCCTCGCAGAAGAGATGGAACGGCGCGATCCCGTAACCGCCGGCGACGAGCAGCGCCTCCTGACCCGGCGGGGGCGCGGTGAAGGGCTTCCCCAGGGGGCCCAGGCACTGCGCGAGATCCCCGGGCGCGAGCGCGGCCAGCGCGCGCGTGCCCGTGCCGATGGTCTTCAGGAACAGGCGGAACGTCTCCGCGGCGGGGTCGACGGTGAGGATCGAGAAGGGCCGGCGCAAGGGCGGCTCGGCGGAGGTGCCGGCCTTGATCATCACGAACTGGCCCGCGCGGGCCGCGCGCGCCACCTCCGCATGCCGGACGGTGAGGAGGACGTAGGGACCATCCAGGGGCTGGCGCGAGACCAGAATGGCGTCGTGATTGACGGGAGGGGTGGCCACCATCCGTTCGCGATGATAACGCGACGCCCGTTAAACTCCTCCCGGATGCCCGCTCTCCGCGCGGGGGCGGCGGCCGGTGTGGCCGCTTTCCTCCTCGCCTCCGATCTCGTCCTCCTCACCCTGTTCCTCAATCCGGAGGTGACGCTGCGCGGTGACGCCTGGGCGCTGCTCACCTCGCTTCTCCTGCCCTGGACGGCGATCGCGCTGCCCGGGCTCTGGGTCGCCGTCGCCGCGTCCAGCGCTCTGCCGGGCTGGCCGCGCGCGGCGCGTCCGCCGCTGGAGGCGCTGCCGGGGCTCACGACGGCAGCCCTCCTCGCCATATCCGCCGCCGCGGCTCTCTTCTGGCTCAGCCTCGTGAGCTATCGCCACTCCGTGCCGGTCGAGGTGCTCTCGCCCCTGGCGGGATCGGCGGTGGCTCTGACCGCGGCCGCCCTCGTGCTGCTGGCGGTCGGGATCGATGCCGTCCTGTTCCCCTCGCGCGGCCGCGGCATCTCCGCCGCCCTGGTCGTGCTGGCCGCGTCGTCCGCGGTCGTGGTGCCGCTGGCCCTGCGCCCGAGTCCCGTGGCGCGACCCACCCCCGTCCCGTTCGCAACGGAGACGGTCACGCCCGCCCGGCGCGTGATCCTGGTGGGGATCGACGGCCTCAGCCTCGGGCAGATCCGCGACGGCGTGGCGCGCGGCGGTCTGCCCGCTTTCGGGCAGATGATGCGGCGCGGCGCGCACGGCCCGCTGGCGACCTTGCGCCCGACGGAGGCGCCGCCGATCTGGACGAGCATCTTCACCGGCCGTCTCCCGCGCGACCACGGCGTGAAGAGCTTCGCCACCTACCGGCTGCGTGGCTCGTCCACGGTGTACGAGCTGTTGCCGAAGGGCGCGCTCGTCGGCCTTCTCGGCCGAGCCGGACTGGTGTCGACCGCGCCCATCACGTCCGCCTCCCGCCAGAGCCGCGCTCTCTGGAACGCGCTCAACGCCTTCGGCATCCCGGCCGGAATCGTGCGCGGGTGGGCCACGTATCCGCCCGAGCGCATCCAGGCCTTCATGCTCTCGCCCTACTTCCACCTCTTCCAGCACGATCCCGCGCGCGCGGCGGACGCGCTGCACCCACGCGACCTCGCCCCCGAGGTGCGCGCCCGCGCCGTCGAGGGCAAGGACGTCGACCGCGCGCTGCTCGCTCCCTTCATCGACTTCAGCGCCGACTTCCCGGGCGACGACCTGCCCTGGCGGGTCGAGCTGCTGGACCGCGCCCTGGCCCCCGACCTCACCTACCAGCGCGGGGGGGCGGTGCTGCGGGCCGCCTACGACCCGCCGTTCTTCGCCACCTACTACCGCGGCCTCGACGTGGTGGGGCACACGTTCCTCCGCTTCGCGCGGCCCGAGGCCTTCGGCGACGTGCGGCCGGAGGAGCGGCGCCGCTACGGCGGCGTGATGGACGCCTACGCCGCGTTCCTCGGCCAGGGCGTCGGCGAGCTGGCCCAGTCCTTGCGCCCCGACGAAGTGCTGCTCGTGGTCTCCGCGTACGGCATGGAGCCGCTGCCTCCCTGGCGGCGCGCCTGGAATGCCCTGACCGGGGACCACTGGACGAGCGGAACGCACGGCGACGCGCCGGATGGAGTGATCCTGGCCATGGGAGACGGCATCCGGCCCGGGTCCGTCCTGCGCGCGGCCTCCGTCCTGGACATCGCTCCGACGATCCTCTACCTGATGGGCCTGCCCGTCGCGCGGGACATGGAAGGGCGAATCCTCACCGAGATCCTGCAGGACGACTTCATGCGCGCGCACCCGGTGACCTTCATCCCCAGCTACGAGAGCCTGGCCGTGACCCCGACCACGGCCGCGGTCCCGCCCGGGCTGCCGCCTCTCCCGGACGAGTCGCCGTGATACGATCCCGCCGCTTTGGCCACCGTCGACGACTTCCTCACCCTGGACCTCCGCGTGGGGACCGTGGTGGCGGCGGAAGTGCTCCGCGGCGCGCGCAAGCCGTCCTTCGCCCTGCAAGTCGACTTCGGGGACCTCGGCCGGCGCCGCTCCAGCGCCCAGATCAACGACCTCTACGAACCCTCCGACCTCATCGGCCTGCAGGTGATCGCGGTCGTCAACCTCCCCCCGCGGCGCGTGGCCGGTCTGGAGTCGGAGGTGCTCGTCCTGGCCGTCCAGAACGGCAAGGGCGAGAACGTGCTCCTCATCCCGGAGCGGCCCGTCCCTGACGGGGGGAAGGTGAGCTGATGGCCCCGCCCGCGCCCTTTCGCGAACGCCAGGAGCTGATGGACGCCGACCGGCTCTCCCGCACCCTGTCGCGCATGGCGCACGAGATCCTGGAGCGGCACCCGGACATCCGCGACACCGTCCTCGTCGGGGTGCGGACGCGAGGGGTTCCCCTGGCCCGGCGGCTGGCCGCGCGCATGAAGGAGGCCTCCGGGTTCGAGCCGCCGGTGGGCGCGCTGGACATCACGCTCTATCGCGACGACCTCACGACGGTCGGACCCCAGCCCGTGCTGAAGGGCACCGATATTCCGACCTCCATCGACGGCCGCACGGTGGTGCTCGTGGACGACGTGCTCTTCACCGGACGCACCGTGCGCGCCGCCCTCGACGAGCTGATCGACTTCGGGCGGCCCGCGCGCATCGAGCTCGCCGTCCTCGTCGATCGCGGTCACCGCGAGCTGCCCATCCACGCCGACTACGCCGGGCGCACCCTGACCACCACGCGCGAGGAGACCGTGCAGGTCCGGCTGAAGGAAGAGGACGGGGACGACCGGGTGGTGCTCCTCGAGCGCTCCGCCCGCCCCAGGCCGCGCACCCCCGCGCGCAAGCGGAGGCGGCGGCGGTGACCCCGGCGGCGTACCCGCATCGCCACCTGCTCGGCATCGAGCCCCTCGAGCCGTCCCACATCCAGGCCGTGCTCGACACCGCGGAGGCGCTGCGCGAGGTGCTGGACCGTCCCATCAAGAAGGTGCCGGCCCTGCGCGGCAAGACGGTGGTGAACCTGTTCTACGAGGCGTCCACGCGCACGCGCGCGTCCTTCGAGATCGCGGAGAAGGTCCTCTCCGCGGACAGCCTCTCCATCGCGACGTCCACCTCGAGCGCGCAGAAGGGCGAGACGCTGCTGGACACGGCGAAGAACCTGGAAGCGATGAATCCGGACATGATCGTGCTCCGGCATTCCGCCTCCGGGGCGGCGCACTTCCTGGCCCGCCATTGCCGGTCCGCCATCGTCAACGCGGGCGACGGCGCACACGAGCATCCCACCCAGGCCCTCCTCGACGCCCTCACGCTGCGGCAGAAGAAGGGCC
>DASTLK010000517.1:0-4541 GCA_035715025.1 Vicinamibacteria bacterium | reverse complement strand
TCGGCGCGGCGGCCCTGGGGGGCTCGAGGTGGACGCGTGTTGACCCCCCGCAAGTCGGCGGCTAGCATTGCCTTCCGGGTCGTGCTGCCAATCCTGGGCCTGGGCGCCGCCGCCTGCACCGCCGCGAGGCCGGCGCCTCCTGCCGCCCCTCTCAAGCCGCTGCGGGCGGCGACCCTCGACGAGGTCCTGGCCGCGTACGACTCGTACTGCGAGAGTGGGACGACCCTGAGCGCTTCCGGAAACCTCGACGTGCGCGACCGGCGGACGGGAAAGGGCCGTGCCCTCGGCGTGCGGGTGATCGCCACTCGCGGGGGACGACTGTACTTGAAGGGCTCGGTATCGGTGATCACGGCCATCGAAGTGGTGTCCGACGGCAAGCGATTCTGGTTCCAGGTGCCCTCGAAGAAGACGGTCTGGACCGGGGCCGCCACGGGCGAGGCGCGCGATGCGGGCACCGAGGACGCGCCCTATCAGGCGCTGCGCCCGTCCGACGTCACTTCGGCGCTGCTCCCGGAGCCGCTGGCCCCGCGCGCGGGCGAGACGGTGCTCCTCGACGCGGACCGCGAGTCGTTCACGCTCACGCTGGGCGCCCCCGCGCAGGGACGCGGCGTCGCCCGCCGGCGCGTCTCCGTGGATCGTGACACCCTCGAACCGATCCGGCTGCGCCGCTATGACGAACGCGGGGACGTCGAGACGGACGTGACCCTGTCCGCCTGGACGGCCGGCCAGCCCCACCAGATCGACATCCGCCGTCCGGCACAGGGCTACGAGGCCTCGCTGCGCCTGGACAAGGTCGAGCGCAACGTGCCCGCGCCGGAACGCGCCTTCGTCCCGCGCACGCCCGAGGGCTACACCGTGGTCGAGGTGCGATGAACCCGCCCATCCTCGAGACGATCGACCTGCGGATGGTCTACCACGTCGGGCACGTGGAGGTGCAGGCGCTGCGCGGCGCCACCATCCAGGTCCAGAAGGGCGAGTTCGTCGCCATCATCGGCCCCTCCGGCTGCGGCAAGTCCACGCTGCTGCATCTCCTGGGCGGCCTGGCGCGCCCGACGTCCGGCCGCATCGTGGTGGATGGCGTCGAGGTGTCGGCGGCGGGTGACTTCGAGCGCACGGCCGTCCGCCGCCAGAAGATCGGATTCGTCTTCCAGCGATTCAACCTCTTCCCGACCCTCACCGTTCGCGGCAACCTGGAGATCGCGCGTCAGATCCAGGGCAACGGCGTGCCCCCGCGCGACGAGCTGGTGGGCCTGCTCGAGATGGTCGGGCTGCCGCACAAGATGGACATGAAGCCGCTCGACCTCTCCGCGGGGGAGCAGCAGCGCATCGCGATCGCGCGCGCCCTCGTCAACCATCCCGCGATCGTGCTCGCGGACGAGCCCACTGGCAACCTCGACTCCGTCAACAGCACGATGATCCTCGAGCTCTTCCAGGACCTGAACCGGCGCCTCGGCCAGACGATCATGATGATCACGCACAACCCGGAGGCGGCAGGGGTCGCCCACCGCATCATCGAGATGAAGGACGGCCGCGTGCTGAGCCACGGGATCCTGCCCCAGCTCGTGACGGGGGCGGGGACATGAAGGGACGCGGGTCTTTGCCGTACGATGTCCTCTGCGTGTTCTTCCTCCTCTTCATCTTCCTCGTCCCGCAGGGCTGGCTGGGCGATCCCATGGTGACCGGACCATGACCGCCCTCGCCCTTTCGCTGCTGCTGGCGGCGGTTCCGGCCGGGGCCGCGGACGCGTCCGCCGTGCTCAGGGCACTGGAGACGGCGGGCCGCGCGCTGAAGACCATGCAGGCGGCCTTCGTGGAGACGAAGGTCCTCACCCTGCTCAGCGAGAAGCAGGAGACGCGCGGAAACGTCTCGCTGCAGATCCCGGGGCGCATGCGCTGGGACTACGTCTCGCCCCAGCCGGGCGTGATGATGATCCGGGACGGCACGTTCGAGCGCTACGTGCCGCAGACCAAGCAGGTCTTCCGTGGCGCCGCGCGCGGCGACGCGGACCTGCTCGTGGGCTTCGGACCGGGGGCGGCCGACCTCGGCAAGAAGTACGAGGTGACGCTGCTGCCGGAGGAGAAGGTGGGAGCGATCCCGGCCTACGTCCTCGACCTGAGGCCCCGCTCCGGCGGCGGTCTCTTCTCCGCCATCCGGCTCTGGGTGGACAAGACGCGGGTCATTCCGGTGCAGACGCGCCTCACCGAGCCGACCGGAGACTACTCGACCATCCGCTTCGACGACGTGGTCGTGAACCGTCCGCTGCCTTCGACGGCCTTCGAGCTCAAGCTCCCGAAGGACGTGGTCGAGGTGAAATGAGCCGCAAGGCCCTGCGCTTGGCGAGCGCCTTCCTCAAGCGGCGTCCCATCTGGTGCTCGTGGCAGCTCACGCGGCGGTGTGCCTCGTACTGCATGTTCTGCGAGCACCGTCTGGAGGGAGCGGACGAGGAGCTCGACCTCGCCGGCTGCGCGCGCGTGGCAGAGGCGCTCTCCAGCGCCGGCGCCCTCCTGGTCAGCCTGACCGGGGGCGAGCCCTTCCTGCGCGCCGACCTCGCGGAGATCGTGCGCATCGTGGCCGTGCGTCACTATCCCCTGCTGACCACGCATGGATGGCTCGTCACGCGCGAGAAGGCGCGGGCGGTCTGGGCGGCCGGGCTGGAGGGCGCGACCGTGCGCCTGCATCACGCCCTCCCCGATCGGCACGACGAGGCGGCCGGCCTCCCGCGCGCGCATGCCCGTGCCATGGAGGCGGTGGCCGCCTTCGCCGCCGAGCGTCCGCGCGGCACGCAGCGCGTCAACGTCAAGGTACGGGTGTGGTCGGTCGACGACCTCGACGGGCTCGAGGCCCTCCTCCGCACGGCCGCGGAGCGAGGCGCCTCGGTGACGGTGGAACCTGGTTTCCCCCTGGGCGGCAAGGAGACGGGGCTGTCCGCGCGCCTCCTGGCCTTGAAGGGCCAGCACCGCAACCTGCGCAGCAGCGCGCGCTATCTCTCGCGCTTCGACGAAGCGCTGGCGTCCGGAGTGGGTGGCTGCCAGGCGGGGCGGGCCTTCGTGAACGTCGACCATCGCGGGCGCATCTCGAAATGCGTGGAGTTCCAGGGAGAAGGGGACCGCGTGGGCGATCTCACGCGAGAGGGTTGGAGCCAGGTCGCGCCGCGGCTGCGTGGGGTGAGCGACGCCAATACCTGCCGCTCCTGCTGGTACTCGTCGCGCGGCGAGATCGAGGGACTCTATTCCGCGCGCGGGCTGATGGCCGCGCTGCCGGCGCTGGTGCGGTCCTGAGCGCCCGGCGAGCATGGCGTCGCGCGGGGGCGTGGTCGCTCATCGCATGCCTCGTCGCCCTGCCCTTCGTTGGCCCCGCGGCGGCGGCGGCGCAGGAGCGCCCTCCCGATCCCACCGACCTCATCAATGCCGTGCTGGGCGGCCTCCTCGGCTTCAAGGAGGTCACGGCCCCGGAGCTGCAGGACGAAGTCGCGGAAGCGGGCGGGGTGACCTTCCGCGCTCCCGTGCCTCTCGACTACTTGAATCCAGGCGAGCTCAGCAAGTACCTGAAGGACGTGCTCGACGACGAGTATCCTCCGGCGCGGGCGCTGGCCGATCAGCGCACCCTCATGGCCTTCGACCTGCTGCCCGCGGGGACGGACCTGCGCGCCGTGCGCGCGCGCGTCCTGGAGGAGAACATCGCCGGCTTCTACGACGAGCGTCCGGGCAAGAAGCGCCTCTATGCGGTCAGCGAGGACCGCACGCTCACGCCGGCCAACCAGCTCGTCCTCTCCCACGAGCTGCGCCACGCGCTGCAGGACCAGTACGCCGACGTGCACCGCATCCTCCCGGACGCGGTGGGAGACTTCGACGACCGGCGGCTGGCCTTCGTGAGCCTGCTCGAAGGAGACGCCACCCTCGTGATGGAGCGCTTCCTGATGAAACGGCTCGCGGGCAGCGCGCTGGGGAGCGCGGGCGACATGTCGCAGCTCTCCTGGCCGACCCCGCCCGTCCCCGGAGTGCCCGCCGTCGTTCGCGACCAGCTCGTGCTCCCGTACGTGGTCGGACGTGACTTCGCGCGCGCGTTGCAGGAGCGCGGAGGTTGGGACGCCCTCAAGGCGGCCTGGAGCGCTCCGCCCGCGTCGATGGAGCAGGTGCTCCACCCCGAGAAGTTCTTCGCCCACGAGCCGCCACGGACCGTGAGCATCCGCTACGCGCCGCCCCACGGCCGCGTGCTCGACGAAGGCGTGCTGGGGGAGCTGTTCACGCGCACCTTCCTCGCCGGGGGCTCGGAAGAGGATGCGCCGGCGGCCCCGGCGGGCACGGCGCCGCCGCCGACCGGCGAGGAAGTCGAGCGCGCCGCGGCCGGATGGGGCGGTGACGCCTATCGGGCCTGGGACGTCGGCGGCCGGACCCTGCTCGTGTGGCGGACGGAGTGGGATCGCGTGGAGGACGCGCGGGAGTTCCAGGAGACGGCCCTTCGGCGCCTCGAGCGGACGCACGGGGCGCGGAAGAACCTGGAGGGCGCGGCCCTCTTCGCACGGTCGGGCTGGCTCATGGCGG
>DASTLK010000516.1:0-5192 GCA_035715025.1 Vicinamibacteria bacterium | reverse complement strand
CCGCCGTATCGAGCGGCTCGCGCGCTTCGAGGGTGCCCCCGCCCACCTCTACGAGAGCGCGGCGGACGAGATCTACCGCGTGCTTCCGGCCGCCGCGCACGCGCCCGCGCCCTTCCCGCGCGGCCAGCGCCGGCTCGATCCCGCCTGGCACTACCGCACCAAGATCGGCGATCCCGCTCCGGCCGCGGACGGCGACCTCGCGACCTCGTGGCGGGTGCCGCGCTCCCTGCTCGGCGACGAGTTCTTCGAGATCACGTTCGACCGTCCGCTGCGCGTGGCCGGGGTCGTCCTGCCCCTGCGGCGCGACAGCGCATTCCCGACCCGCTTCCGCGTCGCCGGACGCGTCCCCGGCGGCGGCTGGATCGAGCTGGCGCGCCTGGACGAGGCGCACGTCCTGCAGCTCGTGGACCGCCTCCGTGAGGATCCCGGGCGCGCCGCCCTCGGCTTCGACCTCGGCGGCCGGCCCCTGGAGGGGATCAGTCTCCTGGTGGACGAGGCGGGGACGAGCTTCGACGGCTGGTCGCTTCCGGAGGTGGAGGTGTGGACTCCGGAATGAGGGGGCGGATGGCGAGACGCACGCTCCGTCCGTGCACGCGCCAGGATCCCTCGAGCTGATAGGGCAGCCAGGTGCGCTTGTAGAGCTGGACGACCAGGCAGAGCGCGTGCATGCCCGGCTCCAGCCGCCACCACGCCTCCTGGCCTTCGGGCACCGTTTCCGCGCGGCACACTCCGGGGACCACGAAGACACCCACGTCGGCGGAGCCTTTCGAGACGCGGAAGCCCACATCCGTGTCGCGCCGGACCTCGGCGCAGGTGATCCAGGTCTCGTCCGGGCGCGGCATGCGGTGGAGTGAGAACGCCGTCTCGCCGTCGCTCGACTGCCGTGTGTAGTCCAGCGTCGCGGGGCACACCGTGCCCGCGAAGGGATCCGGCGTCCGCCGCCGCGCGTCGTAGAGGAATCGATTGAAGGTGTCGTCGTCGATCCAGTACCAGAGCCAGGTATGGCCCAGGTGGCCGTCCGGCCGCAGGTGCTCGCGCACCCAGCGGTACTGCTCGAAATCGCCGACGCCGGCGACGAGGTTGAGGTCGATGACGTTGCGGCCGGGCAGGATGTGGACGGGATCGACGCGCGCGGCGCCCCATTCGCGCGCGGCCAGCCAGTCGTCGATCCGCTCGCGGTTCTGGCCCCAGTCGATGTTGGAATCGGCGAGCAGGAGGTAGGCCAGGCGCTTGGGCTGCACCGCCGCATTCGTGAACGAGATCGGGTTGCCGAGATACGCGGCGTTCTCGGCCAGGGCGGTGACGAGGACGGCGGCCGCCAGCGCCGTCCAGACCGGGCGCGGCGGCAGCGTCGCCAGGCCGGCGGCCGCGATCACGTAGGCGAGCGGGACCGCCATCAGCACGTAGCGGTACCCGATCTGGGCGTGGAAGGCCAGGGAGAAATAGGCGAGGGTGAAGACGAGGGTGAAGGCCAGCAAGCGGATCCACGGACGGCGCCACACCTCGGGCTGGGATGCCGCGCGCACCAGTCCCCAGATCTCGGCGGCCAGGAGCAGGAGCGGCGTCTTCAGCAGCCACATGAGGGCGAAGTAGAACCAGACGCCGCGGGCGTACCGGTGGCCGAGGACCACGACGTTCCAGTCGCGACGCTCGGAGGCGAGGGACGCGTCGAAGGCGGTCACGAACGCGGCCGGGAGGGGCAGGCGAAGGCCGGGCACGGCCGCGGCCAGACGCGTGAAGAACCCCGAGCGCAGCTCGATCGCCGCCAGGGGGCGGCCCAGCTCGCGCAGCCCGTAGGCGCCGCACACCACGGCCCAGGCGGCGATCCCGGCGAGAAGGAGCAGGAGGGCGAGGCGTCGCCTCGTGGCCGTGCCCGCTTCCCGTCGAGAGATCACGGGCAGGACGGCCAGGCTGGGCAGGAGCAGCACGGCCGAGACCTTGGCCACGAAGGCCAGCCCGAGCGCGGCCCCGAAGAGCGCGGCGCGCCCGAGGGATGGCGTCGTCCACAGGCGATGCGCGGCCAGGAGAGTGGCCAGCGTCGCGCAGGCGTACGGCAGGTCCGCCGTGGCGAGGCTGGCATGCGCGGCCAGGTTCGGATCGAGCGCGGTGGCGGCCACGGCGAGCGCGCCGACAAGGGGCCCGACCTCCCGGCCGGCGGCGTAGACGAGACCCAGCAGCAGGGCCAGCCAGAGCGCGGACGGGGCGCGGGCAAAGAAGCGCAGCGCGCCGGCATCGGTGACACCGGCGGCGCGGGCCGCCTTTCGCGCGAGCACGGCCGGCACCATGATCGGGGTCTTGGAGTTCAGCCGCTCCTGGCTGGTGCGCTCGCTGACCCCGGTGTCGAGGAAGCGCTCGCTCCACGTCAGGTGGAACGCCTCGTCGTACGTCCACCCTTCGCGCGCCGCGGACCAGAGGGCGTGGCCGACGGCGCCGCTGGCGAGGGCCAGGGCCAGCACGTGCGCGGACCACGGGCGCACGGGGGTCAGCGCGCTCCGGTCCGGCGGCGCCGTGGCGGCACGCCGCGGATTCTACACACGGCGCACGCGTCCCCGTGCCGCTCCTCTCCGTGACACACTGATGGCAGCGACTGACCCACGTTTTCGAGGAGCCCGCCATGCCTCCATCCCGTCTCGCCCTCCGATCGTTCGTGGCCGCGGCCGTCGCCGTGGGCCTGATGCTGGCGCCTTCGCCGGCGGCCGCCCAGTACTTCGGCCAGAACAAGGTCCAGTACAAGGACTTCGACTTCCGGGTCATGAAGACGCGGCACTTCGACATCTACTACTACCCGGAGGAGGAGGCGGCGGTCGCGGACGCGTCGAAGATGGCGGAGCGCTGGTACACGCGCCTGAGCCGCGTGCTCAGTCATCAGTTCGGGCAGCGCCAGCCCATCATCCTGTACGCCAGCCATACGCATTTCGAGCAGACCAACGTCCTGTCCGGCTTCATCGGCGAGGGGACGGGGGGTGTCACCGAGCTGATGAAGCGCCGGGTCGTGCTGCCCATGGCGGGGCCGATCGCGGAGACCGACCACGTGCTGGGCCACGAGCTGGTGCACGCCTTCCAGTTCGACATGACGGGGGGCGCCGGTCCGCTCAGCAGCGGGAACGTGCCTTCCGCGGTGCAGCTTCCCCTCTGGTTCATCGAGGGCATGGCCGAGTACCTCTCGCTGGGCGCCGTCGATCCCCACACCGCGATGTGGATGCGCGACTCCGTGGAGCGCAAGAAGATGCCGCGCGTCGATCAGCTCGACAACCCCGAGTACTTCCCCTATCGCTTCGGCCAGGCCCTGTGGGCCTACGTGGCCGGGCGCTGGGGGGACGAGGTCTGCGCCCGCGCTCTGCGCGCGTCCGTGCGTGGCAACACGGATGCGCAGCGGATCCTGGAAGGCATCACCGGCCTGCCCTCCAAGGAGCTCTCCAAGCAGTGGCACGAGGCCTTGCAGGCCCAGTACCGGCCGCTCATCGAGGCCAAGCGGACCCCGCTCACCTACGGCCCGGCCGTGATCACGGAGAAGAACGCGGGCGAGCTCAACGTTGCGCCCGTGCTGAGCCCGGACGGCAACTCCCTGGCCTTCTTCTCGGAGAAGGACCTCTTTTCGATCGATCTCTTCCTGGCCGACGCGCGCACGGGCCAGATCCGCCGCAAGCTCGTGAAGACGGCGACCGACCCGCACTTCCAGAGCCTCCAGTTCATCAATTCCGCGGGCAGCTTCGACGCCAGCGGGCGCCGGTTCGTCTTCGGCGCGGTCGAGGCGGGCAAGGCGGCGCTCAACGTGCGCGACGCCAGCGGCGGGCACGTCCACGACTACAAGATCCCGGAGGTGGACGAGATCTTCGACCCCAGCTTCTCGCCCGACGGCCGGCAGGTCGTGTTCTCGGCCCAGACCGGCGGCCTGACCGACCTCTTCGTCTACGACCTCGAGGCGAGCCGGCTTCGCCGCCTCACCAGTGACGCGTACGCGGACCTGCAGCCGTCGTGGTCATCGGACGGACGGAGCATCGTGTTCTCGACCGACCGCTTCTCCACCAACCTCGAGACCCTCGGCGCCGGCAACTACCGCCTGGGCCTCATCGACCCCGACGGCTCCGGGATCCGTCCTCTGCCCAGCTTCGAGGACGCGAAGAACATCAACCCCAAATGGTCGGCGGACGGGGCCAGCGTCTTCTTCATCTCCGACCGCAACGGGATCAGCAACGTCTACCGCCTCGACGTCGCCAGCGGGCAGACCTCGCAGGTCACGGACCTCCTCACCGGCGCCAGCGGGATCACCGCGCTCAGCCCGGCCCTTTCCGTCGCACGCGATCGTCTCGTCTACAGCGTCTACGAGAAGGGCCAGAACCGGATCTACGCGATCGAGGGAGCGCGCATGGCGGGGACGGCCCTGAGCGACGCCAGCGATCGTACTCGCGCCGCCATGCTGCCCCCGCGCGAGCGGCCGGGGGCGGAAGTGGCGGCCCTTCACCGCGAGCCGACCTTCGGCCTGCCCACGAACCAGAAGGTCGAGACGGAAACCTACAAGCCCAAGCTCTCGCTCGACTACGTGGGACAGACCTCGATCGGCGTCGGGACCGGCCCCACGGGAACCTTCGTGGGCGGCGGCGTATCGTTCCAGTTCAGCGACGTCCTGGGCGAGCACAACGTGGGCGCCGTGCTGCAGGTGAACGGCCGCTTCGAGGACTTCGGCGGCATCGTGGGCTACGAGAACCGGAAGCATCGATGGTCCTGGGGCGCCCAGATCGAGCAGATCCCCTACGTGACCGGCTCCTTCTCCACCGGGCAGGACGCGAGCGGCGCCATCATCGAGCAGTCCGAGCTGTTCCGGGAGACGGACCGGGCGCTGCAGACCTACATCGCCTATCCCTTCAGCCGCGCATCGCGATTCGAGCTGGGGGCGTCGGCGCGCCACATCTCGTTCGGCCGCGAGATCGAGACCCTGGCCTTCGACCCCTTCAGCGGCCAGCTCCTCGCGCAGGACCGGCAGAAGCTGGATGCGCCATCCGGCATCGGCTTCGGGGAGGGAAGTGCCGCGCTCGTTTACGACACCGCGCTCTTCGGGCCGACCAGCCCCATCCTGGGCCAGCGCTACCGGTTCGAGGTGTCGCCGACCTTCGGCGGCCTGAAGTACATGGGCGTCCTGGCCGACTATCGCCGGTACGTCATGCCCGTCCGGCCCATCACCCTGGCCGGACGCG
>DASTLK010000515.1:0-2682 GCA_035715025.1 Vicinamibacteria bacterium | reverse complement strand
AGATCCGGCCGTACTGGTGGGGCATCCTCGGCCTGATCGGCTGGGCCTATCTGGTGGCGGCCGCGCTGTACCTCTTCGCCGGCGATCGGCCCGCGATCCTCGTGGGCGCCGTCGCGCTCCTCTACCTGGTCGCCCTGGCGGACGAGGCCGGCGTCCTCGGGGCCCTGCGCGCGGTCCGCCCCTTCGTCTCCGTAGGCTCGATGCTGGGCGCGCACGGCGCGCTCGTCCTCTCCGGCGCGGTGCTGACCCTCGCCCTGGTGCGGCACCGCGACGAGGCGCTTCCGGCGGCGCGCTTCATCGCGCCCGCGCTCGGCTTCGCCTTCGCCTGCGCGGCGGCCGGGCTGCTGGTGCACGCCCTGCACGGTGTGCATCCGGTGTTCGAGATCAGCAAGATCCGCGCGACCGCGGCCTGGTGCCTCCTCTCGGCCGCCTTCACCGCGGCCGCCTGGACGCCCGCCTATGCCTCGGCGGACGTGGCTGGTCACCGGCGCTGGCCGCGCGCGATCGCCATGGCGGGCGAGAACGCGCTCCTCATCTATCTCCTGGCTCCATTCCTGCTGTCCGTGTTCGATCTGGTCGCGTGGGGAACCGGCCGGAATCCCTACGAAGCGCTCGGCGGCTCCCTGGCCGCCGGCGTCCTGCGCGCGGTCGTCTTCGCGTGGGTGATCGTGCGCCTGTCCGGATGGATGCGCGCGCGGGGCCTGCGCCTGCAGCTGTAGAGGAGGACGGGTGAGACTCTCGTCGTCGTGCCTGCCCAGCGGCCACCGTCGAGCGGGTTGGCTGACCTTGTGCGTGGCGGGGCTCGTCGTACCCGGTGCTGCCGCGCAACCCCTCGTCCTCGTCAACCACGTCGGCTACGACGTGGCGGGACCGAAGCGCGCGATCGTCCAGGGCCGCAAGGGTGATGCCGTCCGGTCCTGCGAAGTCCAGGACGCCGCGAGCGGGGCCCGCGTGCTGGCCGTGGAGCCGCGACCGGTGGGGAGTGTCGCGCGCTGGCGCGAGTGGACGTATTGGACGATCGACTTCTCTTCGCTCCAGCGCGAGGGCGAGTTCCGCGTCGCCTGCGTGACGAGCGGCGGCGCCGTGGCGTCGTCGCCTTTCCGGATCGAGAAGAGCGTCCTCGAGCGTCAGACCCTGTCCGACGTCCTCTACTACTTCAAGGGCCAGCGCGCCTCCGGCCTGCTCGATCAGGCGGACCGAGCGCTGTCCCTCGAGGGCCGGCGCGACCGGGTGGTGGACGCGCACGGGGGCTGGTACGACGCGACCGGCGACTACGGCAAGCACCTGTCGCACCTGTCGTACTCGACCTACTTCAACCCGCAGCAGATCCCCTTGACGGCCTGGGGGCTGCTCAAGACCTACGACCTGCTCCAGCGCCGCTCGGATCCGCTCTTCCGGCAGTACCTGCGGCGGCTGCTCGACGAGGGGGCGTGGGGCGCGGACTACCTCGTCCGCGTGCAGGCTCCGGGCGGATCCTTCTACCGCTCCGTCTCGGGCCCCGGGCCCGCGAAGCGGCCCGACGATCGCCGCATCGCTCGCGATGGGCGCGGGAAGGCCGTCACGAGCACGGACGAGGCCGCCTACCAGAGCAGCTTCCGCGCCGGCGGGGGCGTGGCCATCGCCGCCCTGGCCCAGGCCGCGCTCCTCCAGGCTCCCGGCGAGCGGCAGGCGGATTACCTGCGCGCGGCCGAGGACGCGTGGGCCTTCCTCGCCGCCCACAACGAGCATCTGACCAACGACGGACACGAGAACATCGTGGACGACTACTCCGCGCTGCTCGCGGCCACGGAGCTGTTCCGGGCCACGCGCAAGCCCGAGTACAAGCGGGCGGCGGATGCGCGCGCGACGCGCCTTCTCGCGCGGCTCTCGCCGGCCCCGCGTGCGTACTGGCGCGCCGACGACCAGGACCGGCCCTTCTTCCACGCCGCGGACGCAGGTCTCCCCGTCACCAGCCTCGTCGCTTATCTGGACGTCGTGGACGACGCGCGGCGGGCGGCGGTGCTCGAGGCGGTGCGCGCCTCGCTGGAATGGGAGCTCGCGGTCACGGGCGAGGTGGCCAACCCGTTCGGCTACGCGCGCCAGCTCGTGCAGACCAAAGCCGGCGTGCGCGACACGCGCTTCTTCTTCCCGCACGACACGGAGACCGCGCCCTGGTGGCAAGGCGAAGACGCGCGCCTCGCCTCCCTGGCCTTTGCCGCGCGTGCGGCCCTTCCCTACTTCGCGGCCGACGCCGGCTTCGCGGGCCGGCTGCGCCGATATGCGCAGGACCAGCTCGACTGGATCCTGGGGCGCAACCCGTACGACGCCTCGCTCCTCGAGGGGGCCGGCCACCACAACCCCGAGTACGGGTTCCTGGGCTCCTTCGAGTACACGAACGCGCCCGGCGGGATCGTCAACGGCATCACCGCCGGCTTCGCCGATCCGCAAGGGATCGACTTCAACCTGCCTCATACGACGACCGGCGGCGACAACGATTGGCGGTGGGGCGAGCAATGGCTCCCGCACGCCACCTGGTACCTGCTCGCGGTGGCGGCCGGGGAAGGCCCCTCCCGTCCCGCGGACGGCCGCGTCATCATCGGCTACGTGTTCGCGCAGGACCGCGTCCTCGACCCCGCAGCGATTGCCGCCGAGAAGCTGACGCACATCAACTACGCCTTCGCCAACATCAAGGACGGACGGGTG
>DASTLK010000514.1:0-6421 GCA_035715025.1 Vicinamibacteria bacterium | reverse complement strand
CATCCCTCGTGCGTGCAGGTGCGTGAGACGGCCACGACGCTCGTCGCCGAGACGCGCGTCACGGCCAGGGCCAGGTCTCCGTCGAACTCCGCCCGCGTCTCTCCGATCGCGGGCAGCGCCGTGCGGATGGTGCGCGCGGTGGGCGGCGGCGGGGTGAGCGGGCCCGACACCCCCCCTCCGCCACCACAGGCGAGAGCGCCCGTACCCGCCGCTCCCGCGGCCATCATCTTCACGAATACGCGGCGGCAGACCATGAACTCGTCGATCCTATGGCATCTTTGACCTGGCCGGCGGCGCCAAGGTTGAGCGTGTGAGCGCGCGCATTCAACCCTGGAGCTCCGGGCTGGTCCAATCTCGCAAAGGAGGGCAAGCCAGGACCCGATGACGCCTCCCCCCGTCGGCCCGCGCGTCGCCCGCTTCGCTCTCGATCGGCTGGGCTATGGTCCGCGGCCGGATTCGATCGACGAGGTCCTGGGCCGCGGCCTCGAGCGCTGGATCGAGGACCAGCTCGCGCCCGCGCCCGACGGATCCCTGGACACGCGCCTGCGACCGTTGTCCTCGCTCTCCTACAGCATCGCGGAGACCCTCGCCCGCTACGATGCGGACCAGCGCACGATCGGCCTCGCCCTGCAGGAGCTGCGCTCGGCGCACTTCATCCGCGCCGTCCATTCCCGGAACCAGCTCGAGGAGGTCCTGACCGACTTCTGGTTCAATCACTTCAACGTCTACGAAGGCGACAGCCCGACGCGCTATGGCCTCGCGCGCTACGAGATGGACGTCATCCGGCCCCACGTGCTGGGCAAGTTCCGCGACCTTCTGGGCGCCGTCGCGAACTCCTGGGCCATGATGTCGTACCTCGACAACTACCTGAGCAGCGCGCGCGCCATCAACGAGAACTACGCCCGCGAGCTGATGGAGCTGCACACGCTCGGCGTGGACGGCGGTTATACGCAGGCGGACGTGCAGGAGGTGGCGCGGGCGTTCACGGGCTGGGGCATCGATCAGCGCGCGGGCGCGTTCACGTTCCGGGCCGGCAACCACGACCAGGGCGCGAAGACGATCCTCGGCCAGCGGCTGCCCGCCAACCAGGGCAAGAAGGACGGCGAGGACGTCCTCGATCTGCTCGCCCGCCATCCCTCGACGGCCCGCTTCATCTCCACCAAGCTCTGCCGGCGCTTCGTGTCCGACGCGCCGTCGGAGGCGGTGGTGGCGCGGGGCGCGGACGCCTTCACGAGCAGCAGCGGCAACCTGGCCGAGGTCATGCGCGCGATCATCGGCACCGCGGATTTCTGGAACGAGGCGTTCGGGGCGGGCAAGATCAAGACGCCGCACGAATTCGTGGTGAGCGCTCTGCGCGCGATCGGGGCCGAGGTCACGTCGGCCCGCGCCTTCGTCGAGGGCCGGGTCTCCTCCCTGACCTCGATGGGCATGCCGACCTACGAAGCGCTCGATCCCACGGGGTGGAGCGACCGCGGCACCGACTGGCTGCCCAATCCCGGGTCTCACCTCGCGCGCATGAACTTCGTGCTCTCACTGGTGAGCCAGACGACGGAGGGCGTCGCCGTCGACCTGCGCACGCTGATCGGCGGCGTGGACCCGGGCAACGCGGCCGCGGTCACGGCGGCCGTCGACCAGCGGGTCTTCGGAGGCACGCTGCCGGAGGACGTGGCCCGCGCGTGCCGTTCCGTCGGCGGAACCGGCTCTCTCCCGGCCGGCTTCAAGGTGGTGGGCCTGGCCCTGGCCAGCCCCGCCTTCCAGGCGAGGTAGCGCATGCCCTTCGACCCCTCGCGCCGCATCTTCTTGAAGGGGGCGGGCGTGGCCGCGGTCGGGCTCGGCATCGCGCCCTCCGCGCTGCTCACGCGCGCGGCGGAGGCCGCGGGCGTGGGGTCGCGCATCCTGGTGCAGGTCTTCCTGCGCGGGGGCGTGGACGGGCTCAACCTCTGCGTGCCGCATGGAGACGGGAGTTACTACGGGCTGCGGCCCACCATCGGTTTGCGCCTGGCCGACGGCGTGCGCGACCTCGACGGATTCTTCGGCCTGCACCCCGGCCTGGCCGCCCTGCGCGACCTCTACAGCGAGGGCCTCCTCGCCCTGCACCCCACCGTCGGCAACGCGCAGCTCAGCCGGTCGCACTTCGACGCCCAGGACTTCATGGACAGCGCCGCCCCCGGCGACAAGAGCGTGCACGACGGCTGGCTGGACCGGGTGGCGCGGCAGATCCCCGGCGAGGACGTGATGCAGCTGGTCGCGCTGGCCTCGCGCACGCCGCGCGCCGTGCTCGGCGCACATCCCGAGCTCGTCCTGCAGGACCTCGCCACCTTCGCGGTACGGGCGGGCACGGGCGGAGCGACCTGGTCGGCGGAAGCGGATCAGCTCCTGCGCGGCATGCACGCGAGCGGATCGACTCCGGTATTCGAGAGCGGGCGCGCGGTCTTCAGCGCGATCGACCGCATCCGGACCACGCCCGCCCTGCTGGCCGCCCCCGGGAACGGGGCGGTATACCCGGGCGGTACGGTGGGCAGCGGGCTGCGCCAGGCCGCCCAGCTCATCAAGGCCGACATCGGCACGCGGTGCATCTACGTCAACGTGCCGGGCTCGTTCGACACCCACGCCAACCAGCTCGCCGCGAACAACTCGGAATACCCTTCGTTGGCGTCGGCGCTCGTTGCCTTCCGCCGCGACCTCGGCACGCGCATCGACGACGTGCTCCTGATGGTCACCACGGAGTTCGGGCGCACCGCCGCCCAGAACGGGAGCCAGGGGACGGACCACGGCTTCGCGCACTGCGGGCTCTTCCTCGGCGGCAGCGTGCGCGGGGGGCGCGTGCACGGGACCTGGCCCGGGCTCTCTTCCGGAGCCCTCAACGAGGGTCGCGACCTGCGCTACACCGTCGACTTCCGCGACGTGTTCCTGTCCGCGGCGCGGTGGCTGGGCGTGGCCGACCTCTCGCAGGTGGTACCGCGGTACACGGCGGCGGCGGACCCGGGGCTGTTCGGATGAAGCGTCGCATTCGGCGCCCAGGGCTCTTCCTGCCCGCCGTGGCCGTCGCCGTGGCCCTGACCGTGGGTTCGGGCTCTGCGCACGCGGCGGAGATCGGGATCGGCTATTCAGGTCTGCGCGCGGACGGCGATCTGACCCATGGCGGCGTGCTCGGTGTCGCCTTTCCGCGAAGTGGCGGCCGGCTGCGTCTCGTCGCCGAGTTGTCGGCGCAATCCGGGGAGGCTTCCGGGGGCGAGAGGTTGCGTGAGCTCGGCCTGTTGGCCGGCGCCGCTTTCGCGCCGTGGCGTGCGGGACGGCTCTCCCCGTTCGTCTCCTTGAAGGCGGGCGCGGTGAGCGCGCAACGGTCGGTCACGGTATTCGGGGTGTCGATCGCGGCCGACGGCGTGTGCGATGGCGGGTGTCCGTATCAGACCGGCCCGGCGGTCGAGGTCGGCGGCGGTCTCGACCTCCGCGTCGGCGGGCGTTGGGCGGTCCGGCTGGCCCAGGCCGACTATCGCGTGACGCGCCTGGGCGGAGAAACGGATCACGGGCTGCGCCTGTCGGCGGGGATCGTTCGGCGGTAGCCGCCGCGCGCCGAACCTCAAGTACCTCTTGAAGGGACTCGTTCCGGAACGAGTACCCGCGCTGGTCGAGCCGCTGTTCCGAACGGCGATTCCTGGAGTTCCATCACGTCGTGCCGTTTGCGGCCGGAGGAAAGGCAACCGTCGACAATATCCAGCTTCGCTGCCGGGCCTACCACGGCTACGCGGTGGATCAGTTCTTCGGACGCGGGAAGCGGCGCACACGGGAGGACGGTCGTTGCGAAACGCTCTACGTCGCGAGCTGCTCCGCGATGACCGTGCCGACCTCACGCGTGCCGAGCGCGCCCCCGATGTCGGACGTCGTGCGATCGTTCTCGACCGCCCAGCGCACCGCCTGCTCGATCCGCCCGGCCTCTTCCTTCCACCCCAGGTGCTCGAGCATCAGGGCCGCGGTGAGGATCGCCCCCATCGGGTTGGCCACGTTCTTCCCCGCGAACTTCGGCGCGGAGCCGTGCACGGGCTCGAACAGGCTCAGCCGCCCGGGATGGATGTTGCCGGACGCCGCCATGCCCAGGCCTCCCTGCAGCGCCGCCGCGAGGTCGGTGAGGATGTCCCCGAACATGTTGCTGGTCACGACGACCTGGAACTGCGACGGGTCGCGCACCATCTGCAAGGCGAGGTTGTCCGCGAACAGGTGACTCGCTTCGATGCCCGGGTGCTCGGCTGCCACCTGCTTGAAGACGCGCTGCCAGAGCTCGTGGGCATGGATCAGCACGTTCGACTTGTCCGCCATGACCACCTTCGTGCGGCCGCGCGCCTGCGCGTGCGCGAAAGCCTGGCGGATGATCCTCTCGACGCCCTTGCGCGTGTTGAGGTCCACTTCGGTCGCGACCTCGTCCGGCGTGTCCTTCTTGAAGTGGCCCCCCATCATCACGTACAGGCCTTCCGTGTTCTCGCGGAAGACCACGAAGTCGACGTCCTTCGGCGTCACGCTCTTCAGCGGGCAGAGCTTCTCGTGGAAGAGGCGGACCGGCCGGTAGTTGACGTAGAGGTCGAGGCGGAAGCGCAGGCCGAGGAGGATGTCCGCGGCGTGGCGGTTGTCGGGGACGCGCGGATCTCCCATCGCGCCGAGCAGGATGGCGTCGAAGCTGTCCGGCAGCATGGTGAGCGCGTCGCCGGGCAGGGTGATGCCCGTCTTCAAGTAGTGGTCGGCGCCCCACTCGAAGTGCTGAAGATGCAGGCGGCGGCCGGACGCGTCCGCCACCGCCTGCAGCGCGCGCACCGCCTCCGCCGTGACGTCCACTCCGATCCCGTCCCCCGGCACCACGGCGATCCGAAGCGCGCTGCTCATGGCGGGGACGGTCGCCCGCGCGCGGCGGCCGCGTCCATCGACCACCGGCGATAGAGAAAGGACGCGGCGGCGGAGCCGGCCAGGTCCTTGGCCACGTCCATGGGATCGGAGGTGCGCCCGGGCACGAACGACTGGTGATACTCGTCCGTCACGCCATAGGCGGTGGTGAGCAGGGTCGCGCTCAGCGCGGTGGAAACGGTCAAGGCCCGGCCCCGGTCGCCGTCGAGCGCGCGGCAGACAAGTGCGGCCCCCGCCCCGTACTCGATCGGATGCGAGATCCAGTCCGGCACGCGTCCCGCCAGGCCCAGGTGCGACAGCGAGGAGAAGAAGAAGACGACGCCCATCCAGAGCACGACGGGCACCCAGCGGCCGACCACGGCCTCAGCTCGGGAACGGATACATCAGCCAGCCGACCACCACCGCCGAGGCCACGAAGGCCGCAAAGGCGAGCAATCCGAAGCGGAGCCGGCTGCGCGGGTCGTCGCGCAAGAGGGTCGCGAACACGGCCGAGGTGAGGACCGAGAAGGTCACCAGGGCCATGAGGTGGCTGGCCAGCAGCGGGTGCGAGGTCACCGCTTCCGGCCCAGCGCGGTGTCGTAGGCATCGAGAATGACGAGGATGTTGAGCAGGCCGGCCACCGCGGTGAACGTGTTGCCGTATTCGAAAGTCACCGAGCGCACGTCACCCTCGAACCCGAGGCCGCGGGCGAGGACGTAGGGCAGCCCGATCGCCATCTGGGCCAGGCTGAAGAGCGAGGCGAGCAGGTCGTCGAGGCCGAGGTTCATGGCCAGCCGCGAGTCCATGGCCACTCCCACCGCGAAGAGGGCCCCGATGGCGCCGAGGAAGAGCAGCGCCTTGCCCGGCCGGCGGAGGTAGAAGTGACCGGCGCCGGGAAGAAGCCACGCGAACAGGGCGGCGGGCACGGCGCTTCTTCGCGTCTGCTCCAAGGGGACGTTCATCTTAGCATGTCCCCCGCCCTTGCCTGGCAATTGCCTCCGCGGACGCGGGTGCTAATATCGAGTGCCGAGTGAGTGGGAGACCCAGCACATGCGATCGTCGATGACCGTCCTTGCCGCCTGCACAGTGGCTGCCGTCCTGGGCAGCGCCGCCACCTTGCCCGTCCGGGCCGACGCCCCGCCGAAGGTCGTGGTGCCCGCGCCCACGCCGGCGCCGGTGCCCACACCGGGCGTCGTCACCTTCCCCCTCGATCAGATCCGCCCGGGGATGGTGGGCATCGGCCGCACCGTGTTCGAGGGCACGCGGATCGACGAGTTCAAGGTCACCGTCATTGGCGTTCTCGAGAACGTCGGCCCCAAGCAGAGCATGATCGTCGCCCGCCTCGAGGGCGGCCCCCTCGAGAAGACGGGCGTGATCGCGGGCATGAGCGGCAGCCCCGTATACATCGACGGGAAGCTGGTCGGCGCGGTCGCCTACGGGTTCCCGTTCTCCAAGGAGACCATCGGCGGCATCACGCCGATCTCCGAGATGATCGACGCGACGAACACGTCGGGGCCGCGCGCGGCCTCCGCGCGCTTCCCTACGCCCTTCA
>DASTLK010000513.1:0-3290 GCA_035715025.1 Vicinamibacteria bacterium | reverse complement strand
GCCTGCCATCGAGGCGGCCCTCGCGGACAGCCTGTTCGCCCCCGCCAAGCGCATGCGCCCGATCGTCTCCCTCATGGTGGCGGAGGTCCTGCGCGCCGATCCGCGCCGCGTGCTCCCCGCGGGATGCGCGATCGAGATGGTGCACACGTCGAGCCTGATCCTCGACGACCTGCCCGCCATGGACGACGCCCGCGCGCGCCGCGGACGCCCGGCCTGCCACATCGCGCACGGCGAGGCCACCGCGATCCTGGCCGCGTTCGCCCTCCTCAACCGGGCGTACGAGATTCTCGCCGAGGGATGGCCGGATGGGCCGGACGCCGCCGTGCGCGGCGAACTCGCGCGCGACCTCGCGCGCGCGGTGGGACTCGACGGGATGATCGCCGGGCAGGGCGAGGACCTGCGCCTGACCGATCGCACCATCGACTTCCAGACCCTGGAGTTCATCCACAGCCGGAAGACGGGGGCCCTCTTCACCTGCGCGGCCGCCCTGGGGGCCGCGGGGGCGCGCGCCTCGGCGGCGGAGACGGCCGCCGTGACCGCCTACGCCAAGAACCTCGGGCTGGCCTTCCAGATCGTGGACGACCTCATCGACGCCACCGGCGAGGCGGCCGCCGTCGGCAAGGACGTGGGCCAGGACCTGAAGAAGACGACGTTCGTCTCCTTCTCCGGCGTCGAGGGCGCGCGGCAGCTGGCCGCGGAGCTGGTGGCGACGAGCGAGGAAGCGCTGCGCGGCTTCGGGCCGCGCGCGCAGCCGCTGCGCGATCTGGCGCGTTACGTGGTGGCGCGGAAGCGCTGACGGCGAACGGGCAAGCGCGCGGAGGCGCCGACCGCGGCTAGAATGACCCGAGCGAGGACCGCCATGGCCAAATGTCCGGAGTGCGAATCCGATCTCGAGCTCGACGGCTACGAGCTGGACGTGGGCGAGAGCATCAACTGCCCGGAGTGCTCGATCGAGCTGAAGGTCACCGGGAACGATCCCATCAGCGTCAGCCTCACGCCTGAAGAGTGACGAGCAGCGAGCGCCGGATTCACTCCGGCGCGAGCGCCATGGGGCAGCCCTACGCGAAACTCTCCAGTGCCGCCCGCTCGTCTTCGTGGACGTCGAACACGGGCAGCAGGCGGGTGATGTAGAGCGACTGCTGGACGCGCGCGCTCTGGTTGAGGATCTTCAGGGTGGCGCCGAAATTCCGGGCCGTCTTGAGCCCGGCCACGAGCTCGCCCAGGCCCGCGCTGTCCATGAAGGAGACCTGGGAGAGGTTGAGCAGGATCTTCTTCCAGTTCTCGCCCAGCAGCTCGTCGATCGTCTCGCGCAGGATCTGGTCTCCCAGGCCCGCGCTGAGCTTGCCCTTCAGGTCGACGATGATCACGTCCCCGGACTTGCGCAGCTCGATGTGCATGCTCAGCCGACTCTAACACCAGGAGTGCGTCCGGGGAGCCGACGCACTGCTAGCTCGCCATCGCCCGCTTGAAGGCCTCAGGGTTCCGCTGCACGGTGACGCGCTTGCGCGCCTCCTGCATGAAGGAGCGGAAGAGCTCGTCGCGGCGCTGCTGGCGCAAGGAGCCGATGAGGGAAACCTTCTCCTTCTCGAAGGCGGCGGGATCGAACGCCTTCTTCTCGAGGACGCGGATGACTGCCCAACCTCCGGGAACGCGGATGGGATCCGAGAGCGTGTTGTCCGGCAGGGCGTAGGCGGCTTCGTCGAGGGCGGCGCTGCTGCCGAGGTCGCCCATGGCCTGGCCGCGCGAAACGAGGCCCGGCGTCTCCTTGCGCACGAGCCCCTGGGCGGCCGCCGCCTTCTCCAGTCCCGCGCTCGCCGCCCGCGCCTTGACCTCGGCCGCCTTGACCCGCGCGGCCTCGAGCACCTTCTCCTGCTGCAGGTCCGACCGCACGCGGTCCTGCACTTCCTTGAAGTCGGCGGGGCGGGGGGCCTGGACCTCCTGCAGGGAGATGAACGCGTACCCGGTGGGGAGCGGGAACGGCTCGGGCTCGGTCTCTCCGCGCTTGAGCTCGAAGGCGCGCGCCACCAGCGACGCGCTGGACAGGGGCGGGGTGTCGGCCCCGCGCGCCAGCGGCGCGCTCCGGTCGACGCTGAAGCCGCGCTCCCTGGCCACGTCCTCGATCGACTTGCCGTGCCGCAGCGCTTCCGAGATCCCCTGCAGCTGCTCCTCGAGCAGGGCGCGCACGCGCTGGCCCATGAGGGTCTGGTTGATCCGGGCCTTGGCCTCGGCGAAGGCGGGAGTGCTCTCCGCGCGGTGGGCGGTGGCCCGGATGACGTGATAGCCGTAAGGCGTCTTCACGAGGTCCGAGGTCTGCCCATCCGTCAGCGCGAAGGCCGCGTTCTCGAATTCCGGCACCATGCGGCCGCGTTCGAAGCAGCCGAGCGCACCGCCCCCCGGCGCCGATCCCTGATCCTCGGACATCTTCTTGGCGAGGGCGGCGAAGTCCGCGCCCGCCTTGACCTGGTCGAGGGCGGCCTGGGCGAGCTTGCGGGCGTCGGCGTCCGCGTGTCCCTCCGTCGCCTCCGGGGTCGTCTTCACCTTGACCAGGATGTGGCTCGCGCAGACCTGTTCCGCCTGCTTGAACTCGTCCTGGTGCGCGTCGTAGTAGGCGCGCTCCTCCGCTTCCGTCACCGTGACTCGCGGCTGCAGCTTGGGCAGGTCGAGGAGGAGATAGGTCACGACGCGACGCTCGGGAAACGCGTAGCGGTCCTTGCTCGCGTCGAAGCGCGCCCGCACCTCGGCGTCGGTGACGACGACGCTCGAGCCTTCCGCGGGCACCATGACGTACTCCGCCTTCACCTGCTCGTTGCGGCGCCGGAACTCCTCCTCCGCCTCCCGCGGGCTCACCATCACACCGTCGGTGACCAGCGCGTTGACGCGCTCGTGCAGGATGCGGCGCCGGAGGTCCTGCTCGAACTCGGCCACGGAGATGCCTTTCATCTCCAGGCGGCGGCGCAGCTCGTCTCCGCCCATGAAGCGGCCGTCGATCTGGAACTCGGGCGAGGTGGACAGGCGCTGCCGGATGGTCTCGTCGTCCACGGAGATGCCGAGACGCCGCGCTTCCAGCTGCAGGACGCGATCGTCGATCAGCGACTGCAGGGTCTGCTCCTCGAGGCCCATGCGCTTGAGGGCTTCGTTGTCCAGGCGCCCCTGGTACAGGCTCAGGTACATCTCGCGCTGGCGGAGGTAGGCCTTCTGGTACTCGCCGACGGTGATGGGAATGGAGCCCACCTCGACCATGGTCGCGCCCGCGCCACGATTGTCGATCCCCATGCCGGTCAAGGCGGGGA
>DASTLK010000512.1:0-7248 GCA_035715025.1 Vicinamibacteria bacterium | reverse complement strand
CCTCCGCATCCCCGTCCCCGCCGGCCTGCGCCACCACTTCGGCGGGCGCGCCGCGTACGCGGTCAAGGCGGTGGTGTGCCGTCTGGAAGCGATCGAGGGCGGAGCCACGTATCGGATCGGCGCTCGATTCCTGGGGGAGCTCGAGGCCTAGGCTCCCGCTGCTGATATAATCGACAAGTTTGGGAGATTCCCGTCTACAGCATGGTCGAGCCCCGGCTCGAGGGGAAGATCGCCGTCGTCACCGGCGGCGGCACGGGCCTTGGGCGGGCGCTCGTGCTCGCGCTGGCGGAGCGCGGCGCCGACGTGGCCTTCTCGTTCCTGGCCAGCGCGCGCGGAGCGGACGAGGCGTCGGCGGCGGTGCGCGCGGCGGGACGCCGGGCCTGGACGTCGCGCGCGGACGCGCGGCGGCCGGGCGAGATCAGCGACTTCGTGGAGCGGGCGGCGGCGGAGCTGGGCGGGGTCGACCTGCTCGTGAACAACGTGGGCGTCTTCCGCAAGGCGCCGCTGGCGGAGCTGACGGAGGAGGTGCTGGACGAGGCCTTCGCCGTCAACGTCAAGGCCGCAGTGATGGCGTCGCGGGCGGCCGCTCCGCACATGCGGCGGCGCGGGGGCGGGTCGATCGTGAACGTCGCCAGCCTGGGAGGGCTGCGGCCGTGGCCGTCGTACCTCGCCTATTGCGCGACGAAGGCGGCGCTCGTCATGGCCACCGAGTGCCTGGCCCTGGCCCTGGCCCCGGAGATCCGGGTGAACGCGGTCGCGCCGGGCATCATGGAGCCGCCGGGTGCGAGCGAGAAGGTACGCGCGAAGATCCCGCAGCGGCGCTTCGGCACGCTGGCGGAAGTGGTCGAGACGATCGTGTTCCTGGCCGCCGGTGGCGGCTATACGACAGGCGAGGTGATCCGGGTGGACGGCGGGCGAGCCCTCCGATGACCGCGGAAAAGTGAAAGGCGAGACTTTCATTGCAAGGAAGGGGAAAATCGAGGTGAACATGGCGTCGACGCGTGAGGACGAGAAGCCGTGGAAGACCGACCTCGCCCGCAAGTCCGCACTGCGGCGCGAGTCCGTCCTGCACGAGGTGGAGGACGCGATCAAGAAGGCGTCGTCGTTCGAGGACGCCCTCAGGCAGTCCGTCGAGATCATGAAGAAGCGCTTCGGACGCTACTCGGCCATCACGGCCTACGTGGCGGACGGTGAGGACCTCGCGGTCCACACGTCGCTCGAGCGGCCGGCCGGACCGGACCGCATCTGGTCGGGGGGCGGGCCGCTGGCCGACGCCGCGCACGGGCACGTCACGACGAAGGTGGCCGATCTGGCCTCGCAGCCGCTGTGGGCGGCGGTCGGACTCGCCACCGGCAGCGTGATGGTCGGTCCGGTGCGTACGGAAGCCGGCCTGTGGGCGGTGCTCGAGGTGTGGAGCGATTTCCGCGACGCGTTCACCCCGCACGACGTGAAGATGATGGACAAGGTGGTCGCCGCGCTGGCCAAGAAGACCCCGGCCGCCTGACCTGACCGTGCGCCCGCTGAGGGGCATCCTTCCTCCCGTCGTCACCCCCTTCGACTCCGACGGCGCTCTCGACCTCGCCGCCTTCGAGGCCAACCTCGAGGCCTGGGCGGGCGAGGACCTCGAGGGCTACGTCGTGCTGGGCTCGAACGGCGAGGCGGCCAGCCTCGAAGAAGAGGAGAAGCTGGCCCTCGTGCGCGCCGCGCGGGCGCGCGCGGGCGGCCGGGCCGTGCTCGTCGGCACCGGCCTCGACTCCACGCGTGCCACCATCGCCTTGACGCGGAAGGTCGCTGACCTCGGCGCGGATGCCGTCCTCGTGCTGACTCCGCACTACTACAAGCCGCAGATGACGGCGGAGGCGCTGCGGCGGCACTTCGTCGCCGTCGCGGACGCGTCCCCGGTGCCCGTCTACCTGTACTCGATGACGCTCTTCACGGGGGTGCCCTGGCCCCCCGCCCTCGCCGCCGAGCTCGCGTCCCACCCGCGCATCGCCGGCATCAAGGAGTCGAGCAGCGACCTCGGCCTGCTGGGCCGCATCATCTCTTCCGTCCCCGCGCGCTTCGAGGTCGCCTGCGGGTCCGCTCCCGTCCTCTATCCCGCGCTCTGCCTGGGCGCCTGCGCGGGCGTGCTCGCGGTGGCGAACTGCGCGCCCGCGCTGGCGGTGGCGATCTACCGCGCGTTCGAGGCCGGGGATCACGCGCGGGCGAGGAAACTGCAAGCGGCGCTGACGCCTTTGGCGGTTGCGGTCACGGCGACGCATGGGATCGCCGGGTTGAAGGCCGCGGTGGATGCGGCGGGATGGCGCGGCGGTCACGTGAGGCCGCCTTTGCTGCCGTTGGCGGCAGCGGCGCGCGACGAGATTCGCGCGCTGGTCGCGGCGGCCAACGAGTCCTGGAAATAGCCTCTATTCTTCCGTTTTCCGTTGCTGACCCGCTTGGGTTATCAGATTAGAGGTTGCGGCTCGAACGGTCCGTGAGGATCGTTAACGGTATCGCGCGGCACCAAGACGCGCAGCGCGCGCGGAAGAACGGACGCGTCGAGACGTGCCATCGGGCCTTCTGGCTCCCCATCCCGGTGGTGCGGCGTCGGGTTGGTTGCCGTCAGCACCGCCGCCGACGCCGGGATGTGCCGGTAGCGCCGGTACTGCGCCAGCGTCCCAAAAAAGAGTCGCTGCGCGTTCCACGCCATCTCCAGCGCGGACGCGTCTTCAATGACCACGATGTCGAGCAGGCCGTCGTCGAGCCGCGCCCCGGGCACCAGCACCGCCCCTCCCCCGTACTGGCGTCCGTTGACGAAGGCCACGATGTAGGCGCGCCCCTCGAACTTCTGCGCCCCCGCCTCCAGCCGCCAGCTCTCGGCGCGATACTTCATGATCCGCAGGACGCCCAGCCATACGTAGGTGAACACGCCGCGGCGTCCCCCGCGGCGGCCGTGCTCGTGGAAGTCGAGCCCGACCTGCGCGTCGAATCCGGCCCCGGCGACGTTCAGGAACGGGCGGCCGTTGACCATGCCGACGTCCATCGCGCGCGGCACGGCCTCCGCCAGCACGGCCAGCGCCGCGTCCGGCTTCAGGGGGATGCCCAGCGTCCGCGCGAGGCCGTTGCCGGAGCCCATCGGCACCAGGCCGAGGGCGGTCGTCGTGCCGAGCAGGCCCCACGCGGTCTCGTTCGCGGTGCCGTCGCCGCCGATGGCGAGCACGATCTCCGCTCCCGCCGCCGCCGCCTCCGATGCCAGGCGCCGTGCGTCGCCCGGGGCGGTCGTGAGACGCATCTCCAGTCCACGCCAGTGCGCACTGCGCTCGACCGCGGCGCGTGCCCGCGCCGCGGCCAGGCCCGCGCGCGGGTTCAAGATGGCCACCCCCTTCATGCGGCCTGCGCGTACACGGCCAGGGTCTCCTCGACCATGCGGTCGGCGGTGAACCGCTCGAGAAAGCGCGCGCGTCCGGCCGCGCCCATGGATTCCCGGCGCGCGCGGTCGAGCAGGACCTCCGTCAGGGCCTCGGCCAGCGCGTCCGGCTGGCGCGGCCGGACCACGCGGCCGGTCACGCCGTCCTCCACGGCCTCCGGGATGCCTCCGGCCGCGGTGCCGACCACGGCGCGCGCGTAGCACATCGCGTCGAGAAGGCTGGTGCCCAGCCCTTCCATGTGCGAGGAGAGGCAGAACACGTCGAAGGCGGGGATCAGGCGGTCGACGTCGGGGCGGAATCCGGCGAACAGGACGTGGCCGTCGAGGCCCAGCTCATGGGCGCGTGTGCGCAGCCGGCTCTCCAGCTCGCCCTGGCCGACGATCACGAATCGCACTTCGGGGACGCGCGCGATCACCTGCGTCGCGGCCAGGAGCAGGGTGGCGTGGTCCTTGTGCGCGGTGAGCGCGGCCACGTTGCCGACCACCGGCACTCCCGCGGGCACGCCCAGGGCGCGCAGCGCGTCCTCTCCGCCCGCGGTGGGGGCGCGGTCGGGAACCCCCTCGTACACCACGCGCACCTGGGCGGCGGAGAGTCCGCCCTCCTCCAGCACGCGCGCCACCGCCCCGCTGACCGCGATGACGCGCCGGCACCGCCGGTACTTCCAGCGCGAGAGGGGCCCTCGCAGCGCGAAGTCCACGCGCCGCGAGGCCACCAGCCGCGACGTGGAGGGCGCGACGAGCAGGGCGGCGGCCGCGGCATGCGGGTCGTGCAGGTGGACCACGTCCGGCCGGAGCCGGCGGACGAGCCGCCGCAGAGCCAGGGCGGGGGTGGGCAGGAGGTCACCCCCGAACGCGACCTCCTGCACGTCGAGGTCGGCGGCGCGCGCGCGGTCGCGCAGGGCGGAGGCGGTGCGGCAGGCCACCACGACCTCGTGGCCCCGGCGCTCCATGCCTTTGGCCGTGAGCAGCACCTGGTTCTGGCCGCCGCGCCAGCCGCGGGCGGTGTCGACGTGCAGGATCCTCACGTACGGGGCGGGGGGGGAGTGCCGTCCAGCCGCTCGCGCAGCTTGGCCAGCTTCACGTACGTGTAGTACGAGTTGAGCGCGGAGACCGTGAGCCCGGCCTCGCCGAGGAGGACCCCGCCGCGCACGACGTAGTTGCGGAAGAAGGCCCACGAGGCGGCGAAGGCGGGATCCAGGGGGCCGCTGCGCCGGCCTTCCTGCGCCGCCTGCTCCGCCCACAGCGTGGTGTAGCGGTCGATGGTGGCGAGGTGGTCGCTGATGTCGTCGTAGCTGAAGTGCTCCATGCGCGCGCGCAGGCGGCCGACGCTGCCGTCCACGCGCACCGACTCGTGGATGAGGTTGCCCTCCCAGCGCCCGCGCCGCCGGTCGAAGAGACGGAGCTGGGGGTCGGGCCACCAGTCCGTTCCCCGGATCCAGCGCCCGAGGTAGAAGGCGAGGCGGGGGATTCGATATCCGGCGTGCGCGAAGCCGCGGGCGGCCTCGGCGCGGATCTCGTCGCGCAACTCGGCGGTGACCCGCTCGTCCGCGTCGATGGCGAGGACCCAATCGTGGGAAGCCGCCGCCACCGCGCGGTTGCGCTGCTGCACGAACCCGGGCCAGGGGATGCTCGTCTCCACGCGCGCCCCGGCGGCGGCGGCCAGGTCGCGCGTGCGATCGCGCGAGCCTCCGTCGAGGACCACCACCTCGTCGCAGAACTTGACGCTCTCCAGAGCGCGGGGGAGGTTCCGCTCCTCGTCGCAGGTGATGAGGACGGCGGAGAGCGGCGTCACCGCGGCAGTATACCGGCCGGGCCGCATGCTAAAGTCATCGGCCGATGAGCCAGGACCTCCTCGAACTCTTCCGCGCCGCCGGCGCCCTCCTCGAAGGCCACTTCCTGCTGACCTCGGGCCTGCACTCGCCGCGCTATCTCCAGTGCGCGCGCGTCCTCATGGACCCCGTGGCCGCGACGCGCCTGGGTGGAGCGCTGGCGGGCGCTCTCGGCCCCGCGCTCCGCGAGCCTCCGGGCGCGGTGGTCGCGCCCGCCCTGGGCGGCGTGATCGTCGCCCACGAGGTCGCGCGCGGCCTGGGCTGCCGCGCCCTGTTCACGGAACGGCAGGACGGGCGCATGACCCTCCGCCGCGGCTTCTCGATCCTGCCCGGGGAGGGCGTGGTGGTGGTGGAGGACGTCATCACCACGGGCGGATCGACGCGCGAGGTGATGGACGTCGTACGCAGCCACGGGGGCCGCGTGCTCGCCGCGGGCAGCCTGGTGAACCGCAGCCATGCCCTCGACCTGGGTGTGCCCACGAAGAGCCTGCTGGAGCTGGAAGCCCCGACCTATACCGCCGACGCCTGTCCCCTCTGCGCGCAGGGCTCGAAGCCGGAGAAGCCGGGCTCGCGCGCCTGAAGGGCGGCCGCGAGGCGCATGCCCACCTATCGCCTGACCCTCGCCTACGACGGGACCGATTTCGCGGGATGGCAGGCGCAGCGCGCGGGCGGCGCGCGCACCGTCCAGGGGACGCTCGAAGACGCGCTGGCCAAGTTGACGGGCGGGGGGCGGGTCGCGGTGGCGGGCGCCGGCCGGACCGACGCCGGCGTGCACGCCCTCGGCCAGGTGGCCTCGTTCGCGCTGGGGTCGGCGTGGGACCCGGCCGACCTGCACCGCGCACTCAACGCCGTCTTGCCGGACGACGTGCGCATCCTCGACGCCGCGGAGTGCGAAGGCGAATTCCACGCCCGACGCAGCGCGACGGGCAAGCTCTATCGCTACACGCTCGACACGGGCCCCGTCCAGCTCCCGACCCGCCGGCGGTTCGCGGGTCACGTGCCCTGGGCCCTCGACGAGGGCGCGGCGCAGGCCGCGGCCGCGCTGTTCATCGGCCGCCACGACTTCGCTTCCCTGGCGTCCTCGGGCGGATCGGTCAAGACGACGGTGCGGACGGTGACGCGCTCGGAGGTCCGGCGCGAAGACGACCGCCCGAGCACCTGGATCTACGAGGTCGAGGCGAGCGGATTCCTCCGCAAGATGGTGCGCAGCATGGTGGGCGCGATCGTGGAGGCGGGCCGTGGGTCCCGGACGGTGGCGACCCTGGCCGAGGCGCTGGAGGCCCGCGATCGACGCGCCTGGCCGGCCCCCGCGGCGGCGCGGGGCCTTACCCTGGTGGCTGTCTCCTATGGTGCGGCGCGTCCGGCGCGGCCGTGAGTCGGGAGTAAGATAGGGTCCTCGGCCACTCCCCCGATGTCACTCCAAGACCTCCTGGACGTCGTCCCCTCCGGCTCCGAAGAGTTGTCGCTCCTGCGCTCGATCGACTTCGCGCGCCTGCCCCGGCACGTCGCGATCATCATGGACGGCAACGGGCGCTGGGCGAAGCTGCGGCACAAGCGGCGGGTCGAGGGCCACCGGGCGGGCATTGCCTCCGTGCGCGACGTGGTCGAGACCTCCGCCCGGCTCGGCCTGCAGGTCCTCACCCTGTACGCCTTCTCGGTCGAGAACTGGAAGCGGCCCAAGACGGAAGTGTCCACCCTCATGGGGCTGCTCAAGCGCTACCTCCGCATGGAGCTGGACACCCTGCTCAAGAACAACATCCGCTTCCAGGTCATCGGGCGCATGGGCGACCTGCCCCGGGACGTGCAGGAGGAGCTGCAGCGCGGCATCGAGCGGACGCGGGAGCGCACCGGGCTCCTCTTCAACATCGCGCTCAACTACGGCGGCCGCGCCGAGATCACGGACGCCGTGCGCGCGCTGGTGACGGACACCGTCCGTACCGGCCGCGACCCGTCCACCATCGACGAGCACGACCTCGCCGCCCATCTCTACACGGCGGGGCAGCCCGATCCCGA
>DASTLK010000511.1:0-1630 GCA_035715025.1 Vicinamibacteria bacterium | reverse complement strand
GCCGAGGCCCAGCGCCGCACCGCCGGCCCATCCCGCCATGGCCACGGACATGTTGTTGGTGGCGATGCCGGAGGACGAGACCGCGGGAGGCACCGTGCTCACCAGCGACTCCGTCCACAAGTGCCCGCGGCGCATCTCCTCGACCGCGCCGCGGCCGAGGATGACGGTCCCCGCGCCGGGCTGCACGATCGCGAGGGCCGCACCGAAGACGAGCGCGGTCGCGAACAGCGAGACCGCGGCCACGAGGTAGAGCGCGTGTGCGCGGAAGGCCAGAGGGAACTTCGTCCCGAAGAACTGGCGTACGCCGGGCATCCGATCTGCGGTGTCACGATGCAGCCAGTGGGTGCCCTGCAGGGCGAGGCGGCGCAAGCGGGCGGCCGCTCCCGTGCCCGGAAACCGCGACGCCACCAGCGCGTGGTCGTGGAGGACCTGACGGTACGCGAAGGCCATCGCCTCCAGATCCTCGTGGCGGACGCGGCGCGGTTGCCGCTGCGCGGCGCGCAGCTTCTCCTCGAAACCGTCCCAGACCGCGGCGCGTTGGCGGACCAGACGCGGGTAGTCCATCTCAGCCCTCGGTGCCTTCGACGAGCTGACGGAGCGCTTCGACGGGACCCAGGGCGCGGTCGATGCGCAGGGCGAGATCGGCGTCGTCCGCGTGGATCGTGTCGAGGAGCTGTCCGGCCAGACGCTCCGCGCGCCACCCCTCCATGTCGCGCGCGCGTCGGAGGAACATCTCGAGCAGCGCGGCATCCTGTGCGTCCCACCCTCGAGGCGTGCGGCGGACCACCGTCTCGCGCGCGGGAGAGTGCGTGTGGACCACCAGCGTGCCCGCCAGGCGGTCGCCCAACCGTCGGGCGAGGGCGTCGGTGGCCATGAGGGGCACGCCGACGATGAGGTCCACGCTGCGCACCGCGTTGCGCAGGAGAAGGGCCGCCGTTCCCGGCCGGGCGCCGTCGCGCGTCACCACGCGCAGGCCGAGCGCCCACTTTCCAAGCGTCTGTCCCTCCCGCGCGATCTCGAGCCCGGCGAAGTAGCCGTACTCGATGACGAAGAAACCGATCAAGAACGCGGCGAGGGCCCACCATCCCCGGCTCGCCATCACTCCGAGAGCCAGGCAGCCGGCGCCCCAGAGCAGGACGAGAATCCCGACGATCAGGTAATCCAGCGCCGCGGACAGCGCGCGGCTGCCCGCGCCCGCGATGGGCAGCTCGAGCGGGATGTTGTCGAGGCCCAGGACGGTCGCTTCGGACGAGACGTTGTCATCCATCGCCGGGCCTCGCGCTGAATGGGTGCGGAGGAAGTGTACGTTTTATGATTGGCCGTGACCAACGATCCCTCGACGATCGACGACGCCCGCCGCATCTGGAACTACCACCACGTCAACCACGCGCTCGCGCCCGCCGACGTCATCATCGTCCTCGGCAGCCACGACACGCGCGTGGCCGAGCGGGGGGCGGAGGTGTTCCTGGCCGGCTGGGCGCCCCTCATCGTGTTCTCGGGGAACCTGGGAGCGCTCACCAGCGAGATCTGGACCCGCCCGGAAGCCGAGATCTTCGCGGAGGTCGCGGAGGCCAAGGGGGTCCCCCGCGAACGCATGCTGCTCGAGGCGCGAGCCACGAACACGCCGGAG